>JACPDC010000223.1 GCA_016184235.1 Deltaproteobacteria bacterium
GCTGGATAAGGAAATTCCGATTCCGGATCCGGCCCGCTTTCGACCTGCGGCGCCGCTGCACGGTGAGGCGGATGCGGTCAAGGAGGCGGCGCGGCTGCTCTCGGAGGCGCAGCATCCGGTGGTCGTCGCCGACTACCTCGGCAGAAACAACGAAGCGGTTTTAAGCCTCGTCGAGCTGGCCGATCTGCTCGCCATTCCGGTGATCGATCTCGGCGCCAGGCTCAATTTTCCCAACACACACCCGCTGAACCTCACGGGGAAAAACAAGGAGCTTATCGGCGACGCCGACGTCATTCTGGGGCTTGATGTCATGGACCTCTTCGGCGCCCTGGTGCGCCACGACGCCGCCACCCACAGCTCGGCGCCGGCAATCAAGCCGGGCTGCAAGGTGATTCACGTAACGGTCGCGGATCTGGCGGCGCGCGGCTGGACGACGGACTTCCAGGAGCTGGCGCCGGTCGATCTTCCGATCACCGCCTCCACGCGAGTGCTCCTGCCGGCGCTGATCGAGGAGGTCCGAAAACAGGGAAAATTTTCTCAGAGCGTGGTCGAGGAGAGACGCAGGGCCCTTGCAGCCCAACACGACGAGATTCGCGCCCGCTGGCAGGGCGAGCTTAAAAAACGCTGGAGCGAAAGGCCAATCTCGCCGCCGCGCCTGGCCCATGAGGTCTGGGAGGCGATCAAGAGGGAATCGTGGCTCCTGGTCGCGGGCGGCTTCAGGAACTGGCCCTCCCGCCTTTGGGATTGGGACAAGCCCGGGCTTTACCTCGGCGGCTACGGCGGCGGCGGTCTGGGCTACGCGCCGGGCGCCTCGGTCGGCGCCTCGCTCATCCACCGCGGCAAGGGGACGATCTGCGTCAATCTCCAGCGTGACGGCGATCTTCTCTACACCACGAGCGCGCTCTGGACCGCGGCCAACACGGGTGTGCCGCTGTTGACCGTCATGACCAACAACCGGCTCTACTACAACGACGTGGAGCACCAGGAAAAGGTCGCCATCGCACGCGGCCGGCCGGTGGAGAACAAGCTGGTGGGCATGCAGATGGAAAAGCCGCCGGTCGACTTCGCCAATCTCGCCCGCTCCTTCGGCATTTTCGGCGAGGGGCCGATCACCGAGCCGGACAAGATCCGTCCGGCCCTGGACCGGGCGTTGAACGTGATCAAAAAAGAGGGGCGCCCGGCGCTCGTCGATGTGGTCATTCAGGCGATTTAACGTCACCTGGCAATCCGGCTAAAATACTTCTAAAGTCTCGCCTCTTGACATAATCACTCCATCTATAGTTGTATGCCGGTCACCCCCAAGGGGGAAAGGAGGCGATTATGTCTAGAAAAATCTGTCTGTTTGCCTCAGCTATTCTTGCGCTTTTCTCCGCTCAGGCCATAGGGGTCGGGGCGGAAGATTTTTACAAGGGCAAGACCATCACCTTTGTGGTCGGCTTTGCCGCCGGCGGCGGCTTTGATACCTACACGCGGATGATAGCCCGCCATTTTGGCAAGCACGTCCCGGGCAACCCATCCACAGTGGTGGAGAATATGACCGGGGCCGGAAGCCTTGTGGCGGCGAACCATATTTTCAACAAGGCCGATGCCGACGGCTTGACCATTGGCAACTGGATCGGTCCTTTAGTGCTGCAGCACATACTGGGCAATCCGGCAGCCAAATTTGACGGGCGCGGATTCGGCTGGCTTGGCGTGCCCACTCCGGACTCCGGCGTGTGCGCCTTGACTGCCGCGAGCGGAATTAAGAGCCCAGAGGATTGGCTCAACTCGAAGCGTCCCATCAAGATCGGCGCCACGGGGCCGGGCTCTACCACGGACGATGTGCCCAAACTGCTCAGAGAAGCTCTGAAGCTCCCGATCCAGGTGGTTGAGGGATACAAAGGGACGGCCAGGATTAGGCTTGCGGCGGAGGCCGGGGAGATTGATGGCGGCTGCTGGGCTTGGCAGTCCATCAAGCCCACCTGGGCGAAGGGCGTCGAGTCAGGGAAGGTGCATATCGTGCTTCAGTCGATGCTCGAGTCTCATTCTGAGCTGAAGCACGTGCCGCTCGCGGCCAAGTACGCCAAGAGCGAGGAGGCGCGCGACCTGCTTAAGGTCGCCGATGGTCCCTATGGAGTTTTGGCGCGCCCCTATTCGGTGCCTCCGAAGACGCCCAAAGAGCGCCTCGAGATTTTGCAGAAGGCCTTTATGGCCACCACGAAGGATGCCGAACTATTGGCTGAGGCCAGGAAGGCCAAGCTGGATTTCACCCCAGTGGATGGGCCGACCGTGGCGAAGTTGGTGAACGAGCTCTATGACCTGAAGCCCGCCGTAAAGGATAGGCTCAAAAAGATTATCTTGCCGAAGAAGTAATCCGGGCGAGCCGTCGAGGGGGCGGTGAGGACAAGCCGCCCCCTCCTTAGTAATAATTAACAGACCTCGTTATGGTGGAGATGCTCGAGGCATTCACGGAAGGTCTTTTCCTGGTCTTTGCATGGAAGACCTTCAGCCTGATGCTGGTAGGCATCGCCGTCGGCTTTGCCGTCGGCATCCTGCCGGGCCTCGGAGGGCCGGTGACGCTGGCTCTCATGCTCCCATTCATATTTAAGATGCAGCCGGTGGAGGCCTTCGGCTTTCTCCTGGGAATGTCGTCGGTCACGGCGACCACGGGGGACATCACCTCGATCCTATTCGGCATTCCCGGCGAGGCGATCACCGCCTCCACCATTGTCGACGGCCACCCGATGGCGAAAAAAGGCGAGGCGGGGAGAGCCTTGGGTGCCGCCCTCATGAGTTCTCTGGTCGGGGCGATCTTTGGAGCCTTTTGCCTCGCCATTGCCATACCCATCGTCCGGCCTCTGGTCCTCTCCATTACCTCTCCCGAGGTCTTCATGCTCGCCATGCTGGGGATTACCTTTCTGGCTTCTCTGAGTGGAGAAGCGGTCATCAAGGGACTTGGGGCTGCGGCCCTGGGTCTGATGTTCGCCACTGTAGGTCTCGACCCTATTTCCGGTATCGAACGTTACACGTTCGGGACGCTTTATCTGTGGGATGGGCTTCGGCTGGTGCCCGCGACCCTGGGTCTCTTTGCCATTCCTGAGATCATCGAAATGGCCGTCAAGGGAACCAGCATCGCTGAGGCGCAGGTCGGCAGATTGGGCGGAGTCCTGGAGGGAGTTAAAGACACCTTCCGCCATTGGAAACTGGTACTCCGTTGCAGCGCACTCGGCGCCTACATTGGCGTGATTCCCGGCATGGGCGGCAGCATTTCTCAGTGGCTGGCCTATGCCCATGCCGTGCAGAGTTCGCCCAACAAAGAACGCTTCGGAAAGGGCGCCGTGGAGGGTGTTTTGGGGCCGGGAGCGGCCAACAATTCCACGCTTGGCGGAGCGATGATCCCCACCATCGCCTTTGGCGTGCCCGGCAGCGTGGTCATGGCAATTCTCCTGGGGGCTTTTATTATCCAGGGGCTGGTGCCGGGTCCCCCGATGCTCATCCCGGAGCGCGAGGGGGGACATCTGACCCTGACCTTCTCGTTTGTGTGGATCGTTGTCGTCTCCAACATCATCACTGTGGCGATCTGTTTTCTCTTTCTCAGCCAGATTGCCAAGATCACTTACGTGAGAGGCAGCCTTGTCATCCCCTTTATCCTGCTCCTGGTCTATCTCGGCGGCTTCGCTGAGAATAACGCCTTCGAGGACCTCCTCGTCGTGCTCTTCTTCGGCGTCCTGGGTTGGATCATGGTCCAACTGGACTGGTCTCGTCCGCCACTCGTCCTGGGCTTGGTCCTCGGCCCTCTTGCCGAGAACAATCTATTCCTGGCAACGGATAATTACGGCCTGGGCTGGCTCAAGTTTCGCAGCGTCCTCTTTATCCTTGGGCTCATTGTCATTGGAACCCTCTTCCCTCTGTTCCAGAGGTGGCGTGAGAATAAGAACAGGCCTGAACCGTTACCGGGGCAAGAACCAAAGAAACCTGTGCCGGTTTCGCCTTGGGCTCCGGTTTTTGGCGTTGCCTTGGCGCTGGTGTTTGCTTGGGCGCTTTGGCAGGGCCGGGATTGGTTGTTCCGCACCCGCCTCTTTCCCTGGGCCATTGGTATCCCAGGCTTGGCGCTGGTCTTTATGCAGTTGGTCCTGGATGTGAGCGGTCTTTTCAAAGGAAGAGGCGCGGGTCTCGCTGAGAGGCGGGATGAAAGGGCGGCGCTGGTGCGACGGCGCACTACCGCTATCTCAGGCTGGATCATAGGCTATTTCTTGACCCTATGGCTGCTGGGATTTTCCTTGGGCGTGCTCCTGATGACTTTTCTCTACCTTAAGTTGGCGGGGAGGGAGCCATGGTCGATCACCTTGGCTTTGACCCTCTTTGCTTGGATCTCCTTCTACGGGATATTCGGCTATGGCCTTCATGTGCCTTTCCCGAAGGGCTTGCTGCTCCAGTGGTTGGGCGTTTAATATCGCGCCGCCCATTGACACCGCGACTCGTTTGCAGCTATTTTCGGACGCCTAATGCCGCTATTTAAAGGAGGTCGGCTCCGATGATCCTGCGTCGCGTGGTATCGCTCTGCGTGCTGAGTTTCAGTTTCCTTTTGCCCCCTCCGACGCTGTCTCAGACCAAGCCTCTCAAAAAGATCCGCGTGGGCGTGCCTTCCGTGAGCATGGGCAACATCATCATCTTCGTCACCAGGGAGGCGCGGCTCTTCGAAAAGCATGGCCTCGATGCCGAAGTCATCACCATGAACGGTTCCGGGATTGCATCGAAAGCCCTGATCAGCGGCAACATCGACATCTCCCCCATCGCCACCCCGACGGTTATCAACGCGAATCTTGCCGGCGCGGACATGGCAATCCTCGCCCACACCATGCCCGGCGTTATTCACGCCCTCATGGTCAAGCCCGAGATCAAAAGGGTGGAAGAGCTCAAGGGCAAGAAACTGGCCGTCTCCAGCCTGGGCTCGCTGACGGATTTTCTCGTGCGCTATATCGCCAAAAAGAAAGGGCTCAATCCGGATCGCGACGTGACTCTTATCCAGACCGGCGGCGATGCGGAACGAATCGTGGCGCTCAAAAGCGGCGTGGTCGACGGCGCCGCCATGTCTCACCCGGGATACGGCAGGGCGCAAAGGCTCGGCTTCTCCATGCTCTGGGATTCCGCCAAGGAGGTGGACTATCCGTGGATGGAGATCACCACGCGCCGCGCCACGGTCCAGAGAGAGCGCGAAAAGGTGACGAGCTACATGAGGGCCCACCTTGAAGGGATCGCGCTCTTCAAAAAGGACCGGGAGTTCGGCAAGAAAGTCATCAAAAAGGTCCTGCGGCTGGATGACGAGGAGCTGGTCGGCGAATCGTACGAGATTTTTTCCAGAGCGTTTCTGCCCGCGCCCTACCCGAATATCAAGGGGATGAAGACGAGCTACGAGTACGTGGCGCTGACCCGGCCGGAGGTGTGGAAGCACAAGCCCGAGGAGTTCGCCGATGCGAGCTTCGTCGAGGAATTGGAGAAGACCGGCTTTATCAAGAAACTCTACGAGAAATGAGGACATCTATGTTGAGAATCTATGGGCTGAGTTTATCTCTGGCGTTGTCGGCTGTCTTTATCGGCGAACTATCCCTGGTCCAGGCCTCTCCCCTCTGGCAAGAGGGGCCGGCGAGCGAGGGGGATCCGGACCTGGAGCGCTTGAGCCGCGCCTTTGAGCGGCTGGCCGAGAAGGTGAGGCCGGCCGTGGTTCAGATCCGGGCCAACCAGAAGGCCAAGCCCGATGGCGAGAGCGGCCCGCAGAGACCGAACAACAGCCGCGGCTCCGGCTTCGTCATCAATGCCGCGGGATATATTCTTACGGCGCAGCACGTCGTCGACGGCGCCGGTGAGATCGAGGTCCTTTTCCACGACCGGAAGCGGGCGCGCGCCCGGCTGATCGCCACCGACGGCCAGGTGGATGTGGCGCTGTTGAAGGTGGAACGTAAAGAGCTTCCGGTGCTTGCCTTGGGCGACTCTGACGGCCTCAAAGTAGGGGAGCTGGTGGCGTCGCTGAGTTATCCGTTCGGCCGGGAGAGCTCGTTGAGCTTCGGCATCATCAGCCGGCGCGGCCGGAGCCAGAATGTCCTGGCGGGCTTCGACTTCATCCAGACCAATGCCGGGGCCAGCGCCGGCTCGAGCGGCGGCCCGCTGGTGAACATCAGGGGCGAGACCGTGGGCATGGTCACGATGGCCTCGCAAAACGGCACCATGGGATTCGCCGTTCCGATCAGCGTCATCAAGAACATCATCCCGCGCCTGGAGAAGGGGGAGAAGATCGTTTGGGGCTGGCTGGGGGTGCGGGTATCGGAGCTGACCCTGGAGGCGGCGGACAAGCTCGGCGTATCGCCCGCTAGGGGGGTCTTTGTGAACTCCGTGCTGCCGGGCCAGCCCGCGGAAAAAGGCAAGATCCTGCCGCACGACGTCATCCTCGCCGTAAACGGAGTCGAGATCGACAATCCCCGCGAGCTTACCCGGCTCATCAGCGGGACCGAGGCCGGCAGCGAGGTGAAGCTTACGATCTTCCGCAAGGGCGGGGTTGTGCAGCGCTCGGTGATCCTTGCGCCCAAGCCGAAAGAGACGGAGGGGAGAGAGGGGTAAAGCTACGGGAGAAGGAGGCTCTTATGGCCACCTATATCGTTTTGATCAACTTCACCGATCAGGGGATCCGCGACGTCAAGCAGACGACCGAGAGGGCCAAGGTCCTGACTGCGGCCGGACAGAGGCTTGGGATTAAAGTTAAGGACATCTACTGGACGCTGGGGGCGCATGATGCCGTGCTGGTCGCCGATGGCCCCGACGACGAGGCGATCACGGCATGGACCCTGGGCGCCGGTTCCCTGGGCAATATCCGGACGCAGACGATGCGCGCCTTCTCGGCCGATGAGTTGAATAAAATCCTCGCCAAGCTCCCGTAGCGGAAAAGCCTCGCCAGTCTGCCCTTAGGTCGATTTCCCGCGCGCCGGTATTCCGCGAGTAGAATTGAGGCTCTTGACAAAACGCGACTGGCTGCTTAAGTTATCAGTATAAGCTGACTTATCAGAATAGTATGACTTCCCCAGGGAGGTGATAGAGATGGCTAGGAAGGCCAAGACTGCAGGTCGGCACTTGCCAGCGGAGGCGGGGGGTAATTGCTGCTGCAAAGTGGAGTCCCTGATCACCGTAGATGATAGGGGCCAAATGGTGCTGCCCAAGGAAATAAGAGACAAGGCTGGTATCCGCGCCGGGGAAAAACTGGCGGTTGTAAGCTGGGAGAAGGACGGAAAGGTTTGCTGCATTTCTCTGGTCAAGGCCGATGAACTTACGGGCATGGTCAAGGGACTGTTGGGTCCTATGATGGAAGGGATCATAGCCGGCTGATGCCCGGCCGATGTCTATACGGAGGTGATCGAGATGAGACAGGAAGAAATAAAGGAGAAGGTCAGAGAGGGCTATGCAAAGACGGCCAAAGGAAACCGTTCCTGCTGCGGCGGCGTGGATTCGGCAAAGGCGATCAGTAAGAAAATAGGATATACGGACGAAGAACTTCAGGTGGTTCCCGAGGGAGCCAATTTGGGTCTGGGTTGCGGGAACCCGGTGGTGCTGGCAATGCTCAAGGCGGGAGAGACGGTCCTTGATCTTGGCTCAGGCGCGGGGTTCGACGGTTTTCTGGCGGCTCATGAGGTTGGCAAAGGCGGCAAAGTGATCGGGGTGGATTTTACTCCGGAGATGATCGCGAAAGCGCGGGAGAACGCCCGGAAGGGTGGCTATGACAACGTGGAGTTCAGACTCGGAGAGATTGAACGCCTGCCGGTTGCCGATGGTTCCGTTGATGTCGTCATCTCGAATTGCGTCATCAATCTTGTGCCCGACAAAGGGAGAGCCTTCAGCGAGGCGTTCCGGGTGCTCAAGCCGGGCGGCACTCAGATGTCGTCTTGTTGGAGGAACTGCCGGATTCCGTCAAAAGGTCCATTGAGGCGTATGTTGGCTGTCTTGCCGGGGCCATGTTGAAGCATGACTATTTGGCAACCATAGAACGGGCCGGATTTCAGGAGGTCAGGATTATGGACGAGGCATCCTTCGGTCTCGACTGTATGGTTAATGATCCAACGGCGAAGTCCGTCATTGAGAGCCAGAATCTAACTCCCGAGGAAGTAACCGGGATTGCAAAGTCGGTTGTAAGCATAAAAATCTGTGGGGTTAAGCCGTCTGAGACCGCCTGACGTTGCAAATTTATCCTTCCAGACGTTGTGGGAGATAACGAGGAAGATTTCCATTGAATCCTAAGGGAAACCCGCCAGGCAAGAGGCGGCGCAGCTTACGTTAATCCAGGTCGATGTCTTTGAGGGGTTTGGTGATGGGCTCTTCTTTGGCCTTCTTGAGCAGCTCCTGGAATTTACGATCAAGAACTTTCCCCTTGTTTTTTTCCGCCTCGGCGAGCTGCTGGTACTTCTCGTCGCGGCGGCTCGCCTCTTCCTTTACCAGCTTGGGCACATCCTCCATCGTGGCGGCGACCTGGGGCTGCGCCACAACAGGGACAAGCAACCTGAATGGTAGACGGTTCGATTTTGGCCACAAATCCTCCTTTCCACTATGCTGTTCGGCGAGCTCTTGAAGGACCGATGCACCGGACGAGGAACCTCAAGCGTATTCTCTTGTGGCGCGTAAGACGACTGTATTGCATCGGACCTGAAAGAGATTCCCGAACAGCCTAACCTCTCAATTCAATCTGCTCCCCGTCCGGGCCGCGAAAGACCACCCGGCGCCAGCCCTTCTCCCTGGGCTCTCGCGCCGCGGTGTCGTGCGGCGCCCGAACCATCTCGACGCCGTTTTTCTGCAAGTCCGCCACGGCCTTATCAAAATTTTCCGCCTCCAGGCAGAAATGAAAGCCGGTCATCGAGCCGTCGGATCTGTGCGTCAGCTCCAGGACCGTATCCGCCAATTTGAGATAAGCGATCTGCTGTCCCGCGCCTCCGGAGGCCGCGTGCTGGAAATATTTCTTGAAGCCGAAGTGCTTCTCATAGAAATCGACGGAGCGAGTCAAATCGCTTACATGAAGCGCCACATGGTCGATGCGCCTGAACATGGATACCCCCTATGAACTGTTACAGCATATTACTTGGCTTTGTGGTTTTGCAAGGGTCGCTCGGGGCCTGACTCGCTCCCCGAAAGCAATAGTGCAGTGGTTAATCCGGGACTCCACGTCCGGTGCTTTCGGGTCGCTCCGCCAGGCCCCTCGCTTTACGGGGCGACCGAGGGGAGCGCGAGCGAGGCTGCGGACGTCCGACTTGAAAGCTTCGGTTTAAGCAGAGGTCTATCGGCCGCAGCCGAGAGCGCGTTTCCCGAGGGAGCTATGGCATCGATCTTGAGAGACGCCTTCGGCGGTGAACATCGCTCCGGGACAGACAGGCCGCCTTTGAATGGGCCTGGTTTGACTTGCCCCTGCCCATTTGCTAGTTCTGATCTTTGCTAGGGGTGTCAGCCTAAGGCTGACTGAGAGCCCGGGGCGCGAGCCGCCGGGTAACCCTTTGAACCTGATCCGGATAGTGCCGGCGTAGGGAAGCGTGAGAGTCACGGGCCCTTCTGCTCATTTCGCGCAGCAGCGGGGCGAGCTTGAAACCGTATTCCCCGGCCACTCCCTGTGGTCATCCGGATACGGTTTTTTAATTAGGTGGTTATTCTAATCAACGGAGAAAAGAAGCAAGTCTCCGCGGACACCGTGGAACAGCTCTTAAAGGAGCTCGGGATCCGTCCCGGCAGGGTGGTCGTGGAGCTCAACCGCGATGTGATCTCCCGCGAGGCTCATGCGGCGACCCCCTTGAAGGAGGGAGACTCGGTCGAGATCGTCCACTTCGTCGGTGGAGGGTAAAGGGGCGAATTATGGCAGACCTGTTCAAGCTGGCCGACAAGAGTTACCAGTCGCGTCTCATCGTGGGGACGGGAAAATACAAGGACTTCCGCGAGACCCAACGGGCGATCGAGGCCTCGGGGGCGGAGATCGTCACCGTGGCGGTGCGCCGGGTGAACATCACCGACACGAACAAGGAGAATCTCCTCGACTACCTGGATCCTAAAAAGTATACCATTCTGCCGAACACCGCCGGCTGCTACACCGCGGACGAGGCGGTCCGGACCTGCCGTCTGGCGCGCGAGGCCGGGGTGGGCAAGATGGTCAAGCTCGAAGTGATCGGCGACGAGCGCACCCTCTTCCCCGATATTCCGGCTACGCTGGAGGCGGCGCGGCTGCTGATCCAAGAGGGATTTATCGTCCTGCCCTACGTCAACGACGATCCGGTCACGGCGAAAAAGCTCCAGGAGATGGGCTGCGCCGCGGTCATGCCTCTGGCCGCGCCGATCGGCTCGGGCCTCGGCATCCGCAATCCCTACAACATACGGATCATCCTGGAGCATGCCAAGGTCCCCGTCATTGTCGACGCCGGGGTGGGCATCGCCTCGGATGCGGCGATCGCCATGGAGATGGGCTGCGACGGGGTGCTGATGAACAGCGCCATCGCCGGCGCCAAGGATCCGATCCTGATGGCGGAGGCGATGAGGCTCGCCGTCGAAGCCGGAAGAAAGGCCTTTCTCGCCGGGCGCATCGCGAAGAAGCTCTACGCCACCGCCTCCAGCCCGCTGGACGGCGTCCTGGGGTGAAAATCTCCCTTGGCACCCCGCCTCCCTGACTTCGATCTCTATCTCGTCACCGACCGTCAGCAGACGGCCGGAAAGGATTTGGCATGGGTTCTTGGGCGCGCCTTGGAAGGAGGGGTGAGGGCGATCCAGCTGCGGGAGAAGGATCTCGGCGGCCGGGAGCTTTTTATCCTGGCGGAGAAAATAAAGCGGCTCTGCGAAAGCCACCGGGCGGGCCTTTTTATCAATGACCGGGTCGATGTCGCCCTCGGGGTCGATGCCGACGGAGTGCAGCTGGGGGTGGGCTCCCTGCCGGTCGGGGTCGCCAGGGAGCTGCTCGGAGAAAAAAAGCTCATCGGGGTCTCCACTCATTCTTTGGCGGAGGCGAAAGCGGCGGAGGCGGCGGGAGCGGACTTCATCCTCTTCGGGCCGGTCTATGAGACACCCTCGAAAGCCGCCTACGGAAAACCTCAGGGCGGCGGACGGCTGAAGGAAGTAGTGGAAAAAGTTTCTTTTCCCGTTTATGCTATTGGAGGCATTCAGGCGGGCAACATAGCCGAGGTGAAGGGGAGCGGCGCCGCCGGCGTCGCCCTGATCTCCGCGGTGCTCGCCGCCGCCGATCCACTCGCAGCCGCGCGCGAGATCCTCGCGCTCTGGAAAGGGTGAGGCTATGAAAGAGGTCGCACAGGAAGCGCTCAAATATCTGCAGGACAATCTGCTGTTGAGTATTGTTCTTGCCGCGGTCGCCGGTTTTGCCGGGATGAAAACGGTCGCCCTGGCCAAGAAGACCAACCCGGCGCTCTTCTTCATCGTCGGGGTGCTGGGAGTTTTCCTCGGCCAGTTCGCCATTCGCTATCTCGGGATCAAGGACGTTCTCGATCAGGTGGCCGAGTTTTCTCTCATATTCGATTTGCTGGCCGCCTACATCGGCGCTTTCGTCGTCGGCGCGATCGTCCATATGTTCAGTCCCCATTAAGCCACCCTAGCTCAGTTGGTAGAGCAGCTGATTCGTAATCAGCAGGTCGGCGGTTCGAGTCCGCCGGGTGGCTCCAAATTTTTTCCCGAAGGAGGTCGACGGAGATGCCAAGGAAATTTTATTTGCTGCTGGCCGCGCTTTCTTTCATGGTCCTGGCAGGGGGGTGCGAAAAGAGCGAGCCGGAAGGTCCCGCGGAGAAGATGGGGAAGGAGATAGACAAGGCGGCCAAAGAGGCCGGGCAGCAGTTCGGCGAGGCGCTGGAAAAGACCGGACAGGCCCTGGAGGAGGCCGGCAAGAAGCTGCAAAAAAAGGAAAAAAAGTGATGCCGCATCACGGAGATTCGGGGTCCGGCCAATACCGATTTCTCCTTGACTTCTATCCTTAGAATCCAATAGCTTTGCAGCAGGCGAATTCCTATCATTTTCAGTAGAGGAGGATTGTAACCGTGGTCATGCTAGGCACCGACATGAAGATTGCCGAGATCCCCAAGGACGACCTCAAAGACTACAGCAAGGCCGACCCGTACGCCGAATGGCTGAAGAAGGAAGGCGTGAAAGTCCATGAGGATTTCTATTTCCCGAGCCTTTCGAAGCTCGAGCTCGGGCCGTGGCCCCGTAAGGGGGGCGATGGCGCGGTCGTCCACATCGCCAACCGCCATATGCCCAACGACTGCCACGTGGTCGAGATCAAGCCCGGGGGCAAGTCCGAGCCCGAGCACCACCTGTACGAGCTCGCGGTCTATGTGGTCTCGGGCCGCGGGGCAACGACGATCTGGCAGGATCAGAAGGACGAGAAGGGCAAGCAGAGCTTTGAGTGGGGCGCCGGCAGCCTCTTTTCCATTCCGCTCAACGCCTGGTACCAGAACTTCAACGGCAGCGGCCGCGAGCCCGCCCGCTACATCGCCGTGACCAACGCGCCCCCGATGATGCGCCTGTTCGGCGACCACGAATTCATACTCAACTGCGATTACATGTTTCGCGGCCGCTATTCGGGCGAGGAAGACTACTTCAGCGGCAAGGGCAAGCTCTTCAAGCGGCGCATCTGGGAGTCCAATTTCATCGCCAACGCGCCGGACATGCGCCTGTACGGATGGAAGGAGCGGGGCGCCGGAGGCATCAACGCGATGCTGGAGATGGCCAACAACAACACCAAGAGCCACATCTCCGAGTTCCCCATAGGCACCTACAAGAAGGCCCACCGCCACGGCCCGGGCGCGCACCTGGTGCTGCTCAGCGGCACCGGCGGCTACTCCTTGATCTGGACCAAGGAGGACCGCTCCGACATGATCAAGTGCGACTGGCAGCTCGGCTCCATGGTCACCGTCCCCAGCGACAACTGTGTCCACCAGCACTTCAACTCCGGGACCACTCGGGCCCGCTACCTGGCGCTCAGGCCGGGGGATATGGGCCTCTACTCGCCCCGGGGCGGCGGCGGGGAGGGCGCCGACCGGAGCATGAAGGAGGGCGGCTGGCAGATCGAGTACGAGGACGAAGACCGCGAGATCCACAAGATCTTCGAGAAAGAGCTCGCGGCCCACGGCGCGACGTGCAAAATGAAAGCGTTCGTTCCCTGGTGCACCGGCGAGGTCGGTCCGACAAGCGAGCGGGACACCTAGGGCGCAATTCGCCGCAACGGGATCGAGGGCCGTAGATTTCCTATCCCCGATCTTCCTTCATGGTTTTGCTGGTGAATCAGAACTCTTCCTTCGCCAGTTCCGACCTCAGTACTTTTCCTGTTGGCCCCTTCGGGAGCTCGCGGAGTATCCGCACCTGCCGAGGATACTTGTAGCGCGCCAGGCGCTCCTTGCAGTGCTCGAGCAGCTCCTCGTGAGTGATCCGGGCCGCGGGCTTGAGCGCGACGAAGGCGGCGACCTCTTCGCCCAGATCGGGGCTGGGGATGCCGACCACGGCGGCCTCGGCGACCGCGGGGTGGGAGAGCAGAACCGCCTCGACCTCCTGGGGAAAAATCGAATAGCCGCCCCTTAAGATCCTGTCCCTCTTTCTGCCGACGATGCGCACGTAGCCCTGCGGCGAGACCGTGACGAGATCGCCGGTCTTAATCCAGCCCTCTTCCAGCACCGCGCGCGTCTCTTCGGGATCGTCGAGGTAACCCGCCATCGCGGCCGGGGATTTGATCAGCAGCTCACCGTTCTCCCCCCGGGGCGTCGTCTGGGCGCCGCCGACAACGCGTATCTCCACGCCCGGCACAGCCTTGCCGACGGCATCCGGGACATCGGTTGGATCGTCCGCGTCATAGGAGATGGGACGGGGCACTTCCGTCATGCCGTAGCCGCGCAGTATCCTTACGGCGGTTTTCTCGCGCCATTCGCTCGCCAGCTCCCACGGGCAGGGAGCGGCGCCGGAAACCGCGAGCCTCAAGCTCGAGAAGTCAGCCTGCGAAAACGCCGGCGAGTTAAGCAAGCGGCGAAAGAGCGTGGAGACGCCGGGAAAGACGCTCACCCGATGCCTTCGAATCGCGTCAAAAACCGCTTCAGGGCTGAAGCGCTCGACCAAGGCGACGACGGAGCCGAATAAGAGGGGCGCAAGCAGGGTGCCCTTGAGTCCGAGGGAGTGGGCCAGGGGCAAGGCCGCGAGAACCGTATCTTCCGGTGTAAGTCTCATGACCGGCTCGCCCCACGAGCGGCTGGCGAAGGTGATGGCGCTGTGGTTGAATACCGCCCCTTTGGGGCGGCCGGTGCTTCCGGAAGTGTAAAGGATCAGTCCCGGCGCGCTGGTTTGACTGACCGTGTGCCAGCGGCCGGGCTCCGCCTTTACCTGATCGATGACCAGCTTCGGTCTGAGATCTTCGGTGTAGCCCGCGAGCTCCTCGCTCTTGAGCAGGGGATTAAGCGGCGCCGGCGTGGCGCCGAGCTTAAGCAGGGCCAAAAAGGCGATGACAAACTCGGGACGGTTCGGGACTATAATCGCAACCCGTTCTCCCGCCCTCACGCCGTTTTCTGAAAGACATTGAGCAAATCCGGATGCCAGGCCGTCAAGCTCCGACCAGGTGAGACTGCCGTTCTCCCAGACCAGGACGGTTTTGCTTGCGTAGCGGCGCGCGCTCGCTTCCAGGTGACAGACGAAGTTCTCTTGCACGGCTTACGAGAGAAAATTTTTGAGGTCGATCCGCTTCCAGACAGCGGCCGGCACCCGGTGCCTCGGCACATAGGCGGCGAGCGACGGCTTGGCGGTGGCGTCCACGCCCCACTTGGCCGTATAGCCATCCTCCTGGGTCGAAGGGTCGAGATCCGATCCGCGCGCGTTGGTGATGATCGCGATGTCCCGGTCGGGCTGGCAGCGGGTCGCCATCGCCCAGTTTACCGCCCGATCGTTGAAGATATCGACGTCGTGGTCCACCACCACGACCCGCTTCATATAGAGATCGCCGCCCAGAGCCGCCAGGATCGCGTTCTTGGCCTGGCCGGTGATGCGCTGCTCGATGGCGATGTAGCAGGTAAACGGCGCGGGCACGCGCACCGCCTTGACCGAGGGGACCATGGCGCGCACCGCCCGGTAGAGATTCGCCTCGATGGGCACCGTGGAGAGCAGCATGTGGTCGAGATGGCCGACGTTGATATCCTGGAAGAGCGGCTCCTTGCGGTGCGTGATGGCGCGGACCTTGACGACCTCGCGCTGCCGCTCGCCCAGGCTGTAGCCGGTAAACTCCCCGAACGGCCCCTCGGCGGTCCGCTCCTCAGGCAGGATCTCCGCCTCGATCACCATCTCGGCGTGGGCCGGCACCAGGAGATCCGAGGTCTCGCACCGGACCAGCTCGAGCGGCTCGCCCAGCAAGGCGCCCATGACGCCCCGCTCGTCCTCGTCGATCGAGCCGATGGCGAGAGCGCCCAGGGCGATCGCCGGATGGACGCCGATGGCGAAGGCCACCGGAAGCGGCTCTTTCTTCGCCTCGGCCGCGCAGTAGAACTCCCACAGGTGCTTGGCCAGAGTGAGATGAATGGAGGTGCGGTCCCGCCCCTGGATCATGAGGCGGTTGTAGGCGCAGTTCCAGATCTCGCCGTCCGGGCTCCTGGCGAAGGATATGGCCGCGGTCAGATAGGGGCCGGCGTCGCCCTCGTGGTGGATGATCTGGGGAAGATCATAGAGATTGATCCGGCTCTCCTTGAGAACGACTTCCTTCACCGGCCCTTTGGCGACGACCTTCGGCTTGAGCGGTTTTTCCATCGCCTTCAAATAGCCCGCCTGCATCGCCTCGGGCGCGACGTTCATGGCCAGGGCGAGGCGGCCGCGGCCGGCATGGAGATTGGTCAGAACCGGAAACTTGCTTCCCTTGACCTTCTTGAAGAAGAGGATCGGACGGCGCTTGATCTCGCGCTCGACCTTGGCCGCGATCGCCGTGATCTCGTAGGCGGGATCGACCTCTTTGGAGATCACGACAAACTCCTCGGCCATTTTTCTTTTGACCAGCTCCAGATAGCTGCGAAGATCTTGTGCCATAGCTGATTCACTCCACGATCTTGGGGCTCTCCTCGTCCAAAAACCGCTGCCCGCTCCTTTTTAACTCACGCCTTGGGCAGCCGCTCGAGCTCGGCCCGCGGGATGAAATCCTCCAGCCTGCTCTTGGCCATCGCCTCTTTCGGCACCTCCACCCGCGCCGCATAGGCTTTCCGCACGGGCCGGGTGGCGTCGATGATCATCTTCGCGGTCATGATGTCGTCGGTCTGGGACGGATCGAGCGTATTGCCCTTGACGTTCTTGATGATGTCCACGGCCTGATCCGCCTGCACGCGCGTGGCCACCGCCCACAAGACCTCCTCCTCGTTGTAGATGTTGATGTCGGCGTCCACCACGACCACGTGCTTGACGAAGTCGCATCCGCCCAGGGCCGCCAGCGCGGCCTGCTTGGTCTCGCCGTCGACTTTTTTGTCGATCGCGATATAGCAGTGGAAGCGGCAGCAGCCCGAGGTCGGGAAGTGGACCGCCCTGGCGGTCGGAACGACGCCGCGAATCAAGTTGAAGAGGCTCCCCTCCTTGGGGATGCCGCCGAGCACCCAGGTGTCGCGGTGGCCGGTGAAGATGTGCTGGAAGATCGCGTGGCGCCGGTGCGTGACCGCGGTCACCTCGATCACCCAGCGCAGCCGCTGCGGTCCGTAGTATCCGGTGAACTCGCCGAAGGGGCCTTCCGCCTCCTTGACGTTCGGCAGTACCTGCCCCTCGATCACGATCTCCGCGTCCGCCGGCACCAGGAAATCTTTGCCCCAGCTCTCGGAGGCGGTGAGCCGGAGCGGCGCCCCCATAATCGCGCCGATCCTGGCGTAGTCATCGACGCCGAAGGGGGAGACGTTGAGCGCGCCCAGGTAGAAGGCCGGGTGGTGGCTCACCACGATGGCGATGGGCGTGGGCCGCTTCTTCTCCTCGTTCTTTCGATGGATCTGCCAGTTATGCCGGGGCGACATATGGATGCCGAGCCGCCTCGGCCCTTTGACCATGTTGCGGAGAAAAGCCACGTTGTAAAAGCCGCCCTCCGGATCTTTCATCACCGGCGTCATGTCGAGATAGGGGGCGGGATCCATGGCGTGGTGGCGCACCACGGGGAACTCATAGACATTGGCTTCATTTCCCTGCTTGACGATCTCCTTAACCGGCGCCTCGTCCGCCGGGATGACGACCGGCGCAATAAGCTGCTGCTCGCGCCGCGCATACTCGAGACTCAGCGCCAGTCCTTCGTCATTCGGGTCGAGCCCCAGGGCCAGGGCGCAGCGGCGTCGCGTGGCGAAGAGATTGCTCAAGAGCGGAAAGGAGGAGGGCTTGCCGTCGACATCGAGCGGCTTGTCGAAGAGCAGCGCGGGAAATTTCCGGTCGTTTTCGAGATGCTGGAGCAGGGCCGTGACCTCGTAGTGGGCCGGGGAGACGGCGCGCTCGACCCGGACGAGATCATGGGGAAGCCGCTCCTCCAGCTCGCGGAGAAAGCCGCTCAAGTCTCTTCTCATACCTGGTTCGGTTTCTTCCCGGCTCTTTCAGCTTCCAGCTCTATTCCGGCCAGCCCGGCCAGCGCGCGCTTCACGTAGACGCCGGTCATGCGCTTGCGATACCAGTAATCGAGATCGGCGTTGTCCACCGGATGGGAGACCCTTGCCGCGGCCTCGGCTGCGGCTTCGATGAGCTCCCGGCTGATCTTTTTTCCTACGAGCAAGCGAGAGGCTTCGTCCACCACTTTCGGCGCCGAAGCGACCGCGGTCAGCACCAGCTTGGCCGAAAGGCAGGTTCCTTCCCGGTCCGCGGACAGCGCCGCGGCCACTCCCAGGATCGGAAAATCGAACGAGCCGCGCCGGCGCAGCTTGAGGTAGACGTTGCCGAGGCCGAAGCTCGCGCGCGGGATCAGGATGGCCTTGAGCAGCTCCTCGGGGCGCTTGGTGACAAAATGCATCCCGTCGTCCCGATAGATCTCGTCGAAGGGGACCGCGCGGGGCCCGTCGGGTCCGACGAGCAGCGCGCGGGCGCTGAGGCTTAAAAGGACGGGGGCCGTGTCCGAGGAAAAGAGCGCCAGGCAGGACCTGCTCTTGGGCGCCACCAGACAGATGTCACCGTCCTTTTTCATGCAGAAGCCCGCGGCCTCGCGCCAGAAAAAAGTCTGGTCATAGTAGTTGCAGCGGGTGTCGACGAAGACATTGCCGCCGATGGTGCCGGCATTGCGCAGCTGCGGCGTCGAGACCGAGCCCGCCGCGTGGGCCAGCGCCGGAAAGCGCCTCTGAACGGCGCTGTTTTGCGACACCCTGGTCAGGGTCTCGCCGGCGCCGATCCACATCCCCTCTTTGGCTTGGGCGCGGATCCCCTTCATCTCCGCAAGGCCCCTCAGCGAGACCAGGTGGCGCGGGGTGAACTGGCCGCGCTTCATCTTGGGGTAGACATCCGTGCCGCCGGCCACCGCCATCGCCTCGGGTCCCAGATCGGCGAGCAGGCGCGCGGCCTCTTTGAGCGACTTCGGTTTTATATAGTTGAAATCAGGCAGCCTCAGCATAAAACCTCAATGACCTTCATTCGCTCGCCTCCGCCTTGTCCACGACCGTCACACATTAGCTACTGTCCTCTTCTTTCCTGGACCTCTCTGTCCTCGTACTGGCTCCCTCGGGGAACGCGCTCTCGGCTGCGGCCGATAGACCTCTGCTTAAACCGAAGCTTTCGAGTCGGACGTCCGCAGCCTCACTCGCGCTCCCCTCGCCCCCGAGCGAACCGTCTCTTAGCTCTTCTGCGGCACCTCGATGCCCTCTCCGGGCTGCCACTTGATCGGCGGCGGAAAATCGAACGAGGGCACAGAGACCGGCTTCAACCGCCCTTCCAGGGCGCGCAGGATCTTGTCCGGCGTGATCGGGATCTCGTCGATCCTCACGCCGATGGCATCGTAGAGGGCGTTCGCCACCGCCGGGATCACCGGCAGGAGAAAGCCCTGCCCGGCCTCCTTGGCGCCGAAAGGCCCTTCCGGATCATTGGTCTCGATGAGAATCGTCTCGACCTCCGGCGACTCGAGCGTGGTCGGGCTCTTATAGTCGAGGATCGAGGGAAATTTATGCAGGCCGTTTTTTCTAAAAACCTGCTCTTCCATCAAGGCCTCGCCCAGCGCCATGTAAACGCTCCCCTCGGACTGCCCCTCGACGAGCAGGGGGTTGAAGGCCCTGCCGCAGTCATGAGCGATCCAGACCTTTTCGATTTTGACCTCGGCGGTCTCCGGGTCGCAGGAGAGTTCCACGATAGAGGCCGAGTAGCTGTAGGCGGGCGTCGGCCCCACTCCCGCTCCCTTGAAGCCCCGCGGGTTCTTGGGCGGCCAGTAGCTCCCGGTCGCGCCCAGCGTGCCGTGCTTCCCCTCCGCCTTCTCCACGCACTCGGCGAAGCTTATCGCCCGCTTGGGGTAACTGCGGCTGCGCACCTGCCCCTCGGCCATCTCGAGATCATCCACCGGAACCTCGAGCAGTTCGCTCGCGACCGGCAGGAGCAGCTCTTTGAGCTTGCGGCAGGCCTGGATCGCCGCGTTGCCGGTCATCACGGTGACGCGGCTCGAGTAGCTGCCGAGATCGACCGGGGTCAAATCCGTATCCGCGGTCACCACCCGGATGTCGGCCAGCTCCACGCCGAACTCTTCGGCCACGGCGTAGGCCAGGATCGAGTCCGAGCCCTGGCCGATGTCCGCGGAGCCGCAAAAGACCGTGATCCCTCCGCCCCGATCGAGCCGGAGCTGCACCCCCGAGTGGGGCATCTCGTTCCAGTAGATCGGCAGCCCGGCGCCGCTGATATAGCCGCTGGCGGCAAAGCCGATGCCGCGGCCGAAGGGGAGCCTGCGGAACTTCTTTTTCCACTCGGCCCGCGCCGCGACCTTTTCGATGCATTCCTTAAGGCCGCAGGTGCTGATCCTCAAGCCGTTCACCGTGATCGAGTTCGGCTCGACGAGCTGCTTGAGCCTGAGTTCGATCGGGTCCATGCCGAGCTTCTCGGCGATCTTGTCGAGCTGGATCTCGACGGCGTAGCGCGGCTGGGGAGTGCCATGGCCGCGCTTGGGGCCGCATGGCGGCTTGTTGGTAAAGACCCGCACCCCCTCGAACTTGTAGGCGGGAAGCTTATACGTGACCGTTTGCAGGGCGCCGGTATAATAGACCGACGCCAGGCCGTAGCTGCTGTAGCCGCCGCCATCCAAAAACGATCGAAAGTGCATCGCCTGGAGCGTGCCGTCCTTCTTCACGCCGGTCTTGATCCACATCTTGACCGGATGTCTGCCGCGGTGGACGTAGAAGGACTCTTCCCTGGTGAGCGTGATCTTGACCGGCCTGCCGGTAACCATCGAGAGCTTGGCGGCGCAGATCTCGTGCGAGAAGGGATCGCTCTTGCCGCCGAAGCCGCCGCCGACCGGCGCCGCGATCACCCGGATGCGGGCCATGGGGAGCTTGAGCACCTTGGCCAGGGCCCGGTGCAGATAATGGGGCGTCTGCGTCGAAGACCAGAGCGTCAGTTTATCCTGCGGCCCGTACTGGCCGATGGCGCAGTACTGCTCCATCGGCAGGTGCGTGTTGCCCTGAAAGAAAAAAGTGTCCTCGAAGATCTCTTCCGCCTGCTCGAAGCAGCCCGCCACATCCCCGAACTCAAGGGAGACCGCCTTGTGAATATTGGCCCGGCGGTTCCAGGCGTGAATCCGGTCGCTCTCCTCGTTCGACGTGAGCGCCTCCTCGATCGAGAGAATCGGCTTCAAGGGCTCGTAGTCCACCTCGATGAGCCTCAGGGCCTCTTCGGCGACGCTCTCGCTTGCCGCCGCCACCGCGGCGACCGGGTCGCCGGCGTATCTTGCCTTCTCCACGGCCAGCGCCTCTTCGTCCTGGCTCGACGGCATGATGCCGAACTTCTCCGGTAGATCGGCGCCCGTGAGCACGGCATAGACGCCGTCGAGCTTGGCAGCCTTGTCCGTGTGCACGGCCTTGATGCGCGCGTGCGGATAGGGGCTGCGGAGCAATTTGCCGTAGAGCATCCGGGGCAGCTCGATATCATCCGCGTAGCGGGTGTCGCCGACGCACTTCGCCAGGGCGTCGATCTTCGGCAAGGGCTTGCCGATGACGGAAAATACTTTGGGCTTCATCAGGCCACCTCCCCTCGGACCACCTGCTCCACCGCGTCGAGGATCTTGACGTAGCCGGTGCAGCGGCAGAGGTTGCCGGAGAGCGCCTCGCGGATCTCGTCCCGGCTGGGCCGCGGGTTCTCGTCCAGCAGCGACTTGGCGGTGAGGATGATCCCCGGGATGCAGTAGCCGCACTGGGTCGCGCCGGAGTCCGCGAAGGCGCGCTGCAGCGGGTGCGGCCGTCCGTCCTTCATGAGCCCCTCGACGGTGACGATCTCCGTCCCCTCGGATTCCACCCCCAGGACCAGACAGGAAAGGACCGGCTGCTTGTCGATCAGGACCGTGCAGGTGCCGCACTCGCCCACCTCGCAGCCGTGCTTGGTGCCGGTCAGGCCGAGATCCTCGCGCAAGACCTCCAGCAGGGTCTTGCTGGTTTCGGTGGCGACTTCTTTCAGCTCGCCGTTGACCTTGAGCCGCAAAAGCCTTTTCTTCAGTCCGTTTTGCTCACTTTTTGCCTTGGAATCTTTCCTGCTCTTTCGCATCGCGTCCATCCTATAGCCTATAACTTGAAAAATCTTTTCGCCTTGAGCTCGAAGCGCGGCAGCGCGCCCGGCGGCGCCAGTTCCACCTGCGGCCTGATGCCGATCGATTCCCGCACCCGGCTCGTAACTTTCTCCCTCAGCCCCTCCGGGGAAGCATAACCCGCCCTCGGCTCCAGGATCAGCTTGAGCTCGGGCAGCGCCTCGCGCCGAAAGACCTCCACCCGGAACTCCTCGATATCGGCGAACTCCCTCACGATGCTCTCGATGGAGCTGGGAAAGATGTTCACGCCGCGAATGATAATCATATCATCGATCCGCCCCAAGACTCCACCCTTGAGGAGCATCAGGGAGCGGCCGCACTTACAGGGCTCGTAGCCCGGCTCGACCAGATCCCCGGTGCGGTAGCGGATCACCGGGTTGCCGATCCGGCCCAGGTTGGTCATCACCAGCTCGCCCTTTTCCCCATCTTTGACCGGATCGCCGCTCTCGGGATCGATCACCTCGGCGATGAATTCCTCTTCGTTGACATGGACTCCGCCCGGCTGGGGCTCGCACTCAAAGCCGTAAGCGCCCACTTCGCTCGCGCCCGGGTGATCGTAGCACTTGGCCCCCCAGGCCTCTTCGAGCAGCTTCTTGGTCGCGGGAATGCTCGCCCCGGGCCTCTTCGAGCAGCTTTTTCGTCGCGGGAATGCTCGCGCCGGGCTCTCCGGCGTGAATGGTGATGCGCACCGCCGAGCCCTTCGCCAGATCGATGCCCGCCTTCTTCGCCTCGGAGGCCAGGTGAACCGCATAGGTGGGCGTCGAGATCAGCACGGTCGCGCCGTAGTCGACGATCGCCTTGAGCCGCTGCGCGGTCGATTGGCCGCCGCCCGAGACCGCCAGGGCGCCGACGCTGCGCGCCCCCTCCCAGCTGCTCCAGAAGCCGATGAAGGGTCCGAAGGAAAAGGCGAAATAGATTCGATCCCCCGCGTCGACCCCGGC
>JACPDC010000016.1 GCA_016184235.1 Deltaproteobacteria bacterium
AATTACCCCGACGGTCCGATACCAGCGTGCGCGTGGTCGCACGCAGAGAGGTTCCAAAAGATCTTCCCAAAGAGGTGCTGGAAGAAATCAAGCGGTTTGGAGCAGTGGACTAGAAGAACAAGTAAATAGTAAAAAGGCAAAAGGAAGGAGAATTCTAGTGCCAAATAGAGTTCTTGTGGCTTTGCTGTTTGTCCTGATCTATCCGGCATTTGCGGCGGCCCAGGCAAGAGAGAAGGTCCGGGTAGCCCTGGGCTCGATTTCGGTCAATTCGAGCGTTATCCCGATCGGCAAGCAGGCCGGACTGTTCGCCAGGCACGGGATCGATGTCGAGCCGATCTATATGGGCGGCGGCATGAACTCCCTGGCCGCCGTTACCTCGGGCTCGGTCCAGTTCCTCGCGGCCGGCTCCACCGCGACCATCAGCGCGCGGCTGGGAGGGGCCGATATCACCATGCTCGCCGTCCAGTCGAACAAGTTCGACTACACGCTCTTTGTAAACTCCGAGATCAAAAGCCCGCAGGATCTCAGAGGCAAGATCGTCACCGGGACGCGCCCAGGCGCGTCGGCCGACAGCGCGCTCCGTCTGGTCTTGCGCAAATGGGGTCTGGAGCCGGACAAGGATGTGATCTTCATCTCCGTGGCCGAAAGCCAGCAGGGGCGCTTAAACGCGCTCTATCGGGGCTCGGTGTCGGCGACCGTGCTCGCTCCGCCTTTTGACAGCATGGCGCGGCAGCTGGGGCTGCGCGAGCTCGCGGATCTGCGCAAGCTCGACGTCGAGTACTCGGGCACGTCGATCGCCGCCACGGGCGGCTATGTGAAGAGCCGTCCCGCGGCCGTTGAGAACTTTCTCAAAGGTTACATCGAGTCGCTCCATTTCATGCGCACGCAGAGGGAAAAGAGCATCGCCGCGATCATGAACTATTTAAAGATGCGGGACCGGGAGAAGGCCGAGGAGGGGTACAATTACTACGTCGAGCTCATGCCCCTGATGCCCTACGCCAGTCCGACGGGAGTGCGCACAGTGCTGGAATTCCTGGCCGGCAGGCAGCCGCGCGCCGCAACCGCAAGCCCGGAGGAGTTCTACGACATGAGCTTTCTTAAGAAGATCGATTGCCAAGTCGCTCAAAAGGCAATAGGCAATAGGCGATAAAAAAAGTAAAAAGGCAAAAGTAAAAAGGCAAAAGAAGAAGTGAAACGGGGGAATCGATGAGTAAACAATTCTTTCGCATGGCTCTGCTCGGTGGATTATTTTTAGCTGCAGTATCGCTTGGCAGCGGCATTGGCGATGCGCAGGAGAAGCCGCTCAAGAAGATTCGCTGGGGCGTGACCTCCATCTCCGCCTCCAACTGGATCCCGTGGATCGCCAAGGAGGCGAAGATCTACGAGAAAAACGGCCTCGATGTCGAGTTGATCTTGCTGAGAGGCTCTGGCCAGACCTCGGCGGCGATCCTCGGCGGCAGCATCTTCGCCGCGCCGGTTACGATCGCGACCGTGATGATGGCGAATTTAGGGGGTGCCGACCTCACGACGGTCGCTCACACGGTTCCCGGTGTCCAGAGCAAGCTCGTCGTCAAGCAGGAGATCAAGCGGCCGGAGGATCTCAGAGGAAAGAAATTCGCGACCTCGAGCCGGGGCTCCCTGGGAGATTTTCTCTTCCGCCACATCATGCGGAAGTACGGCCTGGACCCCAACGATGTGGCCTGGATGACCATCGGGACTCCGCCGGAGCGGCTTCAGGCCCTGGCGTCGGGTGGGGTAGATGCGGCGGACCTCTCCTACCCGACGGATGTCCGGGCGCAGCAAATGGGCTTTCGCGTTCTCTGGGACGCCAGGAAGGAAGTTGTCTACCCCTCGATGGCGGTGGTGACGCGCCGGAAATATATCCAGGAGGACAGGGACACGGTGATGCGGATGGTGAAGTCTCACGTCGAGGGGATTCATTTTTTGAAGACGAACAAGGAATTCAGCCTCAAGGTCTTGGGCAAGCATCTGAGGACACAGGATCGGGACCTCCTGGAGGGCTCGTATCAGATCTACAAAGCGGATTTTATCTCGGTGCCCTACCCCATCACGCAGGGGCTTCAGGCAACCTACGACTATGTCGCGAATACCAGGCCGGAGATCCGGAGCCACAAGCCCGAAGAGTTCATGGACCCGGGCTTTATTGCCGAGCTGGACAAGAGCGGCTTCATCAAGCGTCTGTACGAGGGCGGGCGATAAAAAAGCCGCAGGGTTGCGGAGTTCAAGGGTTAAAGGGTTGATACGTTCTTCTTCGCCTCCTGAATGATCCGTTCCGCGTCCTCAGGCAGGAGAAACCTCTCCTCCACTAAAGCCCTCGCCTCGCGGCTTACTCTCTGAACGTAGTCTTCGTGGTCCTTGTATCTCTCTTCGACAGACAGCCTCGGATCGCCGTTCTTTTCTCGCTCTGCCTTTGTCTTGGCGAACGGGATATAGGAGCCGAGGAGAGCGCACAGTTCGTCTTCGGCCAGCCCTTTGCGCTGGAGATTCCAGCCCGTGTGGGTGGCCAGAGGAACGCGAATCGTCGGCAGGCGAATTCCCGCTATTTCGTTCCCGTCCGCGTCCACTTTGGGCACGAGGATCTTATATTCGCCATTCTTTATTTGTCTCGGCGGATGAACCTCAAGAATCCCACGGACGAGATTTGAACCGTAGTCTAGAAAGAGCTGGCGATTGTAAAGACCGTTGTATCGAACTCCGGGGATTGCAGGGAAGCCCGTACTCTCTTGCCCGGCAGAGACCAGGCTGCCGTCGCTCACTCTTGGGATTTGACTGAGTGGAGGAGGAGTTCCCTCCTCGACCCACCGATCCATGGCTACCATCAAAGCGCGCAGGGCGTCGCCGACGGGCATCGGGTTTGTAAGCTGCTGACATGCCCCTTTCCTCGGTGCCGAACCGAAGGGGGTGTTGTGCTGGGCGCTGGCAATGAAGTACATGCGCACCTTTTTGGGAATCGGAAGGTCTTTGCCCTTCCCGTCGGTATGGGCCAGGGCGCCTCTCTTCTGCCAGTATTCCGTGTCAGTCTGGGTGTGGACAATGTACGGGTCGGACTTGGGCCGCTTCAATATTCCATCCTCTCTCCCCGTTTGAGGATCCTTCAACACATTGTAGGCGAAAGGGAAGAGCTCGGGGTCGAGCTGGTTTGTATGCTGTTGGGAGGAAGAGACAGGCCGGGCAAACTCGTAGTTCAAATAGAGCCTTCCTCCTCCGGCTACGTGAGGGGAGACCGCCGCAAAAACCTGTCTGTGAGACTCATCTTCGTTGAAACCGTGGTAAACGAGGTCCCTAAGAAATCTTCCACTCTGGGAGCGGCCCCAGGCGTAGGCGTTTTTGATGGACGTTTTTACCCCCCCGGATGTCAGGGGATTGGAATTCCCGGCCTTGTCTTCGACCTCGTAGCGCAGGAAGGAGATCAGGTCGCGCACGACGGCAAAACCCAAGCCCAAAACCAGCGGGTTCTTTGCCGGATAGATGAATTCGTAAATGTGGCCCGGCTTGAATCCTGAAAGCAGGCAAAGGTCTTTGACGCTCGGTTTCATCTCTACCTTGCCCGTCTTCTTGTCCAACTTGCAGGCGGCAAAC
>JACPDC010000332.1 GCA_016184235.1 Deltaproteobacteria bacterium
TTTTTCGGCCCGCTTCACCGACCTGAGGACCCCATACGGCGCGACCTCGACGATATTCACCGAGTATCTGAGAGCGGCCGGCATGGAGCCTTCTCAAAGGCTGGCCACGGCCCTGCTCTACGGCATTAAGACCGATACGCTTTTTCTCGAACGGGGCAGCCATATCGCCGACCTGGAGGCCTTCACTTTCCTCTACCCTTTTGCCAGCCGCGCCATGATCACCAGGATGGAGCGGCCCGCCCTGCCGCGCGAGGATCTCGAGGCGCTGGGACGCGCGCTCACCCGTCTCCAGGCGGACGACGGCGTGGCGGTGATCCACATGGGAGAAGTCAAGAGAGAGGACGTCATCCCGCAGATGGCGGAGTTTTGTCTGCAGATCGAAGGGATCGAGTGGGGGGTCGTCTCCGGCCTGTGCGGGGATCGGGTGGTCATATCGGTGCGCAACGTCGGCTACGTGAAGAGCGCCGGTGATATCATGAAGCGGCTCTTCGACGAGCTCGGCAGCGCCGGCGGCCACCGCGCCATGGCCAAGGCGGTCATCCCGCTCAGTCGTTTCAAAGAACGCTTCGGCGAGGTGAGCGAAAAGGTGATCCGCGACGCCATGGTGCCGTTGATCACCCAGCGCGAGGAAGAGTCAGGCCATGACTGAGCGCCCCGGGGGCTACCGCCAGATCGAGCATACGGCGGACCTCGGCATGGAGATCGAAGCGGCCGACCTGCCGGGCCTCTTCGCGTCCGGCGCGGAGGCGCTTTACAGCCTGATCGCCGATCGCAGCGGAATCGAAGAGCGGGAGGAGATTTCAGTCGTCGCCACCGGCGATGATTGGGAAGAGCTTTTTCATGCCTGGCTGCGCGAGCTCCTGGCGCAATTCAACCTTAAGGGCTTTGTCGGCGGGCGCTGCGAGATCACAAGCGTCGCGCCCGGCCGTGCGGAGGGCAGGATCAACGGCGAGAGCCTCGATCTCAAGCGCCATCGCTTCTACACCGAGATTAAAGGCGTCACCTATCATGGTTTCCGGGTCTGGCAGGAGAATGGCCGGTGGAAGGCGCGGGTGATCTTCGATGTCTAAGGAAAACGAACCAGCCGCCGGAGCGATCAAGCTGGAACGTGTCGAGGAATACCTTTGGGAGATTCCGCGGCAAGGCGGGATGAGAGTCCCGGGCCGCGTCTTCGCCTCGGCAAAACTCCTCTCGGGCCTCAAAGAAGACAACAGCCTGAGGCAGGTGATGAATGTCGCCCACCTTCCCGGCATCGTGGGCTACTCTCTCGCCATGCCGGACATCCACTGGGGTTACGGCTTCCCCATCGGCGGGGTAGCCGCCATGGACCTGAAAGAGGGCGTGATCTCGCCCGGCGGTGTCGGTTATGACATCAACTGCGGCGTGCGCCTGGTGCGAACCGGGCTGACTTACAAGGCGATCCAGCCCAAGATGGCGAAGCTGATAGAGACTCTTTTCTCTTTGATCCCCTCGGGCGTGGGCGCCGAGGGCGCCATTCCCAAGCTGTCCAAGGCCGACGAGAGGCGTCTCCTCAATAGCGGCGCGCGCTGGCCTGTGGAGCAGGGCTACGGCCGCCGGGAAGATCTCGACTACATGGAAGAGGGAGGCGGGCTCGGCAACGCCGACGCCGCGCTGCTCAGCGACCGGGCGCTGGAGCGGGGGCTCAAACAGGTGGGCACCCTGGGCTCGGGAAATCATTTTCTCGAGATCGGCAGGGTCGACGAGATCTACCTGGACGAGGCCGCCCGGTCGCTCGATATTTTTCCGGACCAGATCGTTGTCTTGATCCATACGGGGTCGCGCGGCCTGGGCTATCAGACCTGCGAGGATTTTCTCAAGGTCATGGGCCAGGCGATGTCCAAGTACCGGATTCAGCTCCCGGACCGCCAATTGGCCTGCACGCCGATCGATTCTCCCGAAGGGCAGGATTACCTCGCCGCCATGGCTGCGGCCGCGAACTATGCCTGGGCCAACCGGCAGGTGATCATGAGCCAGACTGAAAAGGGCTTTTTGCGGGCCTTGGATATCAGTCCGGCGGAGCTGGGCTTCTCGCTCATCTACGATGTCTGCCACAACATCGCCAAGATAGAAGAGCACGTCGTGGACGGCAAGCAGAGGCGGCTGTGCGTCCACCGCAAGGGAGCCACGCGCGCCTTCCCGCCCGGTCACCCGCAACTGCCGAAGGCCTACCAGGAACTGGGCCAACCGGTCCTCGTCCCGGGAGATATGGGACGCTATTCCTATCTCTTAGTCGGGACGGCGGCGGCGATGGAAAAAAGCTTCGGCAGCACCTGTCACGGCGCCGGCCGCGTCATGAGCCGGGCGCAATCGAAGAGAGAGAGCCGCGCCATCGACATCGACCAGGAGATGGCGCGCCTGGGCGTGGTGGCGCGCTACCAGGGGAAGGCCACCATGGCCGAGGAGATGCCCCACGCCTACAAGGACGTCGCCGACGTGGTCGGGACCATGGAGCTGGCGGGGATTTCGAAGCGAGTGGCGCGCTTCCGCCCCGTCGGCGTTATCAAGGGATAGGGACAATTGACTTACGTTGTTTGATTTGCTAGTAAATCG
>JACPDC010000333.1 GCA_016184235.1 Deltaproteobacteria bacterium
CTTTTACTTTTTACTTTTCAGAGGTTCACCACCGCGTTGACGACTCCCTGACAAACCTTGGCCATAAAATCGAGGTCGAGCGTCTCCACGGTATCCGACAGGCCATGGTAGTGGGGGTTGCGGAAAAAGGCGGTGTCGGTGACCAGCAGCGCAGGATATCCCAGATCCCAAAAGGGGGAGTGATCACTCAGGCGCACCTGGGGAACCAGGAAACCGTTGCCCAGGACGGTCAGGGTCTCCACGGAAAGCCCGTGGACCTGCCGCAGCAGGCGGGAAAACTGCCTTAGCAGCACGCCCGAGCGCCAATTGCCCACCACGCCGATGAAATCGCCGCGATCCGGGTAAAACCAGCGCAGCCCCGCCGGGTACTGCTGGCCTCCCGGCTTTGCGCTGGTGAACCCCACCATCTCGAGGGATACCATCGCGCGAATATCGGCACCCGCGGCTTTGAGCTTTTTGGCGAAGTGGGTGCTGCCGACCATGTTAAGCTCTTCGAGGTTGAACGCGCAAAAAAGCACTTGGGACCGGAGCCTCAATGTGGAGAGAATTCTCGCCGCTTCGAGCAGGACCGCGACCCCGCTGGCGTTATCGTCGGCCCCCGGCGAGCCTTCCACAGAGTCGAAATGAGCGCCGAGAATGATCAGCGGCCCGCCGCGGGCAGCCCCGAGCCGTCCGATGACGTTGCGGTAGCCCCTTCCCCAGTAGGTAAAGGCATCGCTGTCCACGCTGAGTCCGTAGGACTCGAATTCCTTCTCGATATAGCTCTCCACCGCCGCCAGGTGGCGCGGGCTGCTGAAAGGGCTTCTCTCGCCGACAATGTGTTGAACCTTCCGCTTTAGCTCTATGGGGTCCACTCTCGTCACGTCTTACCGCGTCATCCTTGAACGATTTGAACTGTTCAAACGGTTTAAACCGTTCAAATGGTTCCCTGCGTCCCACGATCACGGTTTTTCCACATGGTCTGAGCTTGTCAGCGAGTTATAGCCGAACAGGAATTCCGCGCTGATGGAGATAGCTCTTGCATGCCGCGACGGTGTATTCCCGATAGTGAAAAATCGAGGCGGCCAAGGCGGCGCTTGCGCCGCCGGCGGTCAATCCCTGGTAAATATGCTCTAAATTGCCCACGCCGCCCGAGGCGATAACCGGGACGCGCACGCGCTCGGAGATCGTCCTGGTCAGCTCCAGGTCGTAGCCCTCCCTGGTGCCGTCGCGATCCATGCTGGTAAGCAGGATTTCGCCCGCGCCGTAGCGCGCCATCCTCTGCGCCCACTCGCAGGCGTCGATTCCCGCCGGCTTTCTTCCCCCATGGGTGAAGACCTGCCAGCCGCTTCCCGCCCGTTTGGCGTCGATCGCCACGACGATGCACTGGCTGCCGAAGGTTTCGGCCGCCTCGCGCACGAACTCGGGGCGGGCCACGGCGCCGGTGTTGATCGAGACCTTATCGGCGCCCGCTCTCAAAAGCTTGCGGATATCTTCGAGCCCGTTGATCCCCCCTCCGACGGTGAGCGGCATAAAGATTTCGTCGGCCGTGCGGGCGACCACATCGAGGATGATTTCGCGATTTTCGTGCGAGGCGGTGATGTCCAGGAAGCAGAGCTCGTCGGCGCCCTCGCGATCGTAAATCCGGGCGATCTCGACCGGATCGCCGGCGTCGCGCAGGCCGACGAACTTAACTCCCTTCACGACCCGCCCGGCCTTCACATCGAGACAGGGGATGATGCGTTTGGCCAGCATAAATTTGCTCATAGGTTAGCCGAGAAGGGATAGCATCTCAAGTTCGAAAGAGATCCGCTTTTGGAGCTCAGTTATTGGAGGGTGGGCGGCCTTCCCGCTACGACCTTAGTCTCATTTTTCCCTTGACAGAGGTACGGTGCTGGCATAGTCTCGCGCACTCTACTGACACGAGCTTGCAGGCTGGGTTTTTTGATCTGGTCACATCTTGTGTATGGACATCATTGCCCGGACTGGGTCCCTCCCCAGCCGGGCTTTTTTGTTTCGTTGAAGGGCGCCTGTTTCGCCGCGCTCGAATCCTCTCCGTACGCAGGTGTCCAATGAAGTGGAAGTGATTATGCTGGAATATCTGCACGCCTTTAATCAGGGGCTAATGAACGTGCTGCCCTTTTCGCCGCACGGGAGCGAAACTTTTCTTTACATGATGGTGGGGATGGGGATCGGATTTTTTGTCGGCCTTCTCCCCGGTCTTGGCGGCGCTACTACGCTGGCGCTGATGCTGCCCTTTATTTACAAGATGGATCCCACCACCGCGTTTGCTTTCCTTCTGGGCTCCAACGCCGTGACCGCGACCACCGGGGACATCACATCCGTTCTCTTTGGCGTGCCGGGTGAGGGCATCACCGCCGCGACGATCGTCGACGGCCATCCGATGGCAAAGAAAGGCGAGGCGGGGCGCGCCCTGGGCGCGGCTCTGATGAGCTCTCTTGTGGGCGCGGTGTTTGGCGCTTTTATCCTCGCGTTGGCAATCCCTGTCGTCAGTCCTCTGGTCCTCTCCATCGGCTCGGCGGAGTTTTTTATGCTGGCCTTGCTGGGTATTAGCTTCGTCGCGTC
>JACPDC010000334.1 GCA_016184235.1 Deltaproteobacteria bacterium
GCCTGCGCCGCCGACATAAAGGACCACGGGGGGCTTTCCTTTTAACTCCCCTTCAGCCCGGCAGAAATAGCCGGGCAGCAACGTTCCTTCGAAGGGAATTTCGACTCTCTCATAGAGAGCAGGGTCGATCCGGCTCGCTCTTTGAAAACAGTCCTGGGCCTTTAGGAAGGCATCGTTCTTTCTCGGATCTTCGTATTCGAGCCAGAACTGGGCCGTGCGATAATAAGAAAAAGCGCGGATGTCGGCCTCCTTGGCTGTGACCAGGTGGCCTTTTTGGGTGGCCTCTTGTGCGAGCCCCTCGATCTTCTCAGCGCTCCTTCTCCACTCTCTATACCAGGCCTCGAAGTCCTTATCGGGAATGCGCGCGAGCGCGCGGAAACATTCGTTGACATCGGCGCCGTCCTGAACGGCTTCGTCCAACAGACGCTGAACTAAGAATGACCAGGGGCCGTTGTCGGGGTAATACATGTACATGCCGGATACCCTCCCTCTTTGCATCCACATACGGGATTGTGCTTTCATAGCGCAAAGTAAACGGAAGGAGAAGCGCGTATGGCTAAGATCGGTCTCTGCCTCGTCAACCCCGCGCCGCAGATCCAACCCGGGCGCGCCACGGCCGCGGCCAAAAAATGTGAAGAGATGGGGCTTCACTCGTTCTGGATCATCGACCGGATCGCTTACGACAACCTGGAGCCTCTCACCGTGCTGGCCCAGGCGGACGCTCCTGGCCAAGACCGTCGCCACCCTGGATTTCCTCTCCGGCGGGCGAGTCACTCTCGGCATCGGCTTCGGCAGCCGGGAGAATGACTTCGCCGCTGCTGAGATCCCTTTCGAGCATAGAGGCAGCCGGGCCGAGGAAGCGATCAGGCTGATGAAAAGGCTTTGGACCGAGGAGGATGTTACGCATAAAGGCGGCTTCTATCATGTGGAGAGCGTCAGCCTCGGTCCGCGGCCGATTCAGTCTCCCCATCCTCCTATCTGGATGGGAGGGAGCGCCGAGAGCGTGCTCAAGCGCGTGGGCAGGCTGGCGGACGGCTACATCTGCGGCAGCTCGGCGATTCCGGAGCTGCCCTCGGTGTGGGAAAAAATTTCAGGCTATGCCCGGGCCGCCGGACGGGATCCGAACAAGATCGAGAAGGCGGCACTGACTTTCATCGCCATTGACGATAACAAGGCGAAAGCGGTGCAATCCTGCGCGGCGTATCTCCAACGCTACTACGGGAAGGTCAGGATGGACGTCGAAGAACAGCTTCCCGTGGGACCGCCCGAGGCCTGCGCCGAGCGCATCCGCGCCTTTTTCTCCAAGGGGCTGGAGACGCTCATCATCGGCACGGCAAACCCCGATCCCAAGCAGCTCGATCTCCTGGGGGAAAAGGTCTTGCCGCTGCTGAAACTCTAAGGGCCCCGACTCAGCGCGTTATCACCAGGGTGGTTCCGATCACGGCGCAGAGCGCGCCCAGTACCACCCGAGGCGTGACCGTCTCTAATCGCCTGAGAAAGAGCGCGGAAAGGATAAGGGAGACGACCGGATTGCTCGCCACCAACGGCTCCACGACCACCACACTGCCGAAGCTGAGGGCGTAAAATACCGACAGCGTCGCCGTCGTGTTGGCGATGCCCGCAGTGACAAACCAACCCCAGTTGGCGCGCGAAAGCATCAAGACCCGCACTCCACCGCGCGCATGGAGCAGACACAGGGAAAAGAGAAAGCCCGTCGAAGCGGTGACGGCCGCCGCCATCAGCGGCAGACTGGTCGTCATCAGCCCGAGCTTTCTAAGATTGGTGGAGATGCCGAAGGCGAGCGCCGCCATAACCGGGTAGATCAAATCGAGCGGGCGCCACTGGGCCTGTCCTCCGTGGGAAGCCGAGAGGATCGCGATGCCGCAGATCACCAGCGACGTCCCCAGGAAGTTCTGCGGCGTCCAGATCTCTCCGAGCAAAAACACCGCCAGGATGGAGGCGAACATGGGAGAGGAGTTGGCGACCGGCACCGAGCGGGCCACGCCGACCCTTTCGATCCCCACGTACGTCAAAGTGCGGCCGAGGCCCGGGGCAAAGAAGCCCGCCGCCAGGAAATACCAGACGGCGGGTGTCCAGAGACTCGCTAACGGGACAAAAAACGGCAGCAGCAGCCAGAGGATTGCCGCCGTCATGCCGAGGGAGATAAAGGAGCCGGTCATGGCGTTCGACGTCACCAAGGCGCGGCGAATCAGAATATGGGAGATAGCGAAGCAGACGGCCGCCTGGAGGGCAAAATATTCGGCCATCTGCCTGTTGGAGCGCCTATCTCGGCGCGATCACTGTTTCCCCATCGCTTTGGACCACTCGAAGTTCCGGTTGTTGTAAGCCTCGGCGGGCATGAGTGACTGAACTCCCCGCTTGGCCAACTCCTCCGCGAACTTCTTGCGGACGAAGGGATCCTCATCCGGATATTCGATCTGGTCCTTGGCCCGGTCTTCGACCTTCTCCGCATGGCCGTGAAACTGCATGGGAGGATGGAGAGCCAGATATCTGGCTGTGCTGGCCCCGGCGTTGAAGTGCTGGTGGAACCAACGGTTGGGCGGGACAAAGAGACTGCACTCATGCCACGGCACAACGATCTTTTCTTTACCCTCCTCCCACATGATCGAGTAGCCTTCGCCCGCAGGAATAATGATGGCGCGCCCCGGGCCGTGGCGGTGCGCCTTCTTATAAGTCTGCGCCGTGAAGACCGACATGTGGGCGGATACCTCGGAATTGGGAAACTGGATGAAGACGCTCTTACCGCCGGCGCCTCTTCTCGCGTTGGCATCGAGCTTGTCCCAGGCCTTCATGTCCGGGAAGAAATTCCCGTACCAGTAAACGCGCAGTCCGAGGGCTTCATCCATCTCCGGAGACTGAACCATCTTCGCCTCCGAGTAAAAGCCTTCCTGACTGGCAAGGTCATCCGGAGTCGCGCGCGGGTTGTCGAAGAAGAAGTCGGGATCGGGGACGGCCGACAGACCCAGCGGGAGGTAGCTGTAGTGAAACAGGCGCACCGGCTTGTCCCCTTGCATGTTGCTGAACTGGTGGTGGCAGCCGTGCGGGATCAAGAACATGCTGTGCTGCTGCCACTCGAAGCTCTTCTT
>JACPDC010000335.1 GCA_016184235.1 Deltaproteobacteria bacterium
GAGATATTTCTCCGGATCCTTATCAAAAGACTCTTTGCACATCTTGGCGCAGAAGTAATAGGTCTGTCCTTTGTAAGAGGACGTCGCCGCCGCCTTCTGTTCGTCCACCGTCATGTTGCAAACCGGATCTTTCGCCATAACGCCTCCTGTTCAGTCTCTGGATTAGACTCAACAGTAATGCCCCTGGCGGGGATGTCAAGAGTGCGCTTTTCGTTATTCGTGTATTCGTTATTAGTTAATCGAATAAACGAGTCAACCAATAACCAGTAACGATGGCGGACTGGCGGTAGGCTGAGGTCTTTTCAGCGGCCTAGAAGCGGATGACGGCGGCGCCCCAGGCAAACCCGGCCCCGAAGGCGTTGAGCAGGACGATATCCCCGCGGCGGATGCGCCCGGGCGGTGATGATCCTGAGATTGGCCTGATGCGGAATGACCAGCGAGACTTCATCGATGCCCACTCCCGCCTCATCGAGGGCCTCCCGGCTGATCTCCTCCATGGAGCGCACCGCGACTTTAAAGACCTCTTTGCCGTTCATCGTGATGGTGTGCTCGTTTTTCCTGACGCTCTCCAGGGTCGCCGGCTTGAGCGATCCGCCGGCAGGGACATAAAGAGTCTTCACGTACGAGCCGTCCGTGCGCAGCCTGGCGCTGAGAATGCCGTGCGCGCCGTCGTGCGAGGCGCCGATAACCACAGCGCCGGCGCCGTCGCCGAAAAGAATACAGGTGGCGCGGTCCTTCCAGTTGAGCAAACGGCTCAGCGCGTCGGAGCCGACAACGAGGGCGTTGCGAATCATCCCCGTGCGGATGAAGGAATCCGCCACGGTGAGGGCGTTGAGAAAGCCGGAGCAGGCGGCGTTCACGTCAAAGGAGAACGCCTTGCGCGCCCCCAGCATGTCTTCGAGCACGCAGGCGCAGCTGGGAAAGGGATAATCCGGCGTCACCGTGCCCACGAGGATGGCCTCCAGCTCCTTCGCCTCCAGACCGGCGTCTTTGAGCGCCCGCACCGCCGCCCGGTAGGCCATGTCCGCATTCCCCTTGCCCTCTTCGAGGATGCGCCGTTCCTTGATGCCGGTGCGCGTGGTGATCCATTCGTCGCTGGTATCCACCAGTTTTTCCAAAGCCGCATTGGTCACCACATTGGCGGGCAGCTCGGAGCCTGTGCCCAGGATCACGCTTCTTGGATGTCCTCGCCTCATTCGGCCCTCCTGAAGACGACACAGGCATTGGTGCCGCCGAAGCCGAAGGAGTTGGAAAGCACGGTCTTGACATCGGCCTTGCGCGCCTGATTCGGCACGTAGTCCAGATCGCATTGCGGGTCCGGGTTGTCGTAATTGATGGTCGGGGGAATGACGCCGTGGCGAATGGCCAGGACGGAAAAGACCCCTTCCACCGCGCCGGCGGCTCCGAGCAGGTGCCCGGTCATGGATTTGGTCGAGCTGATCGGAATTTTATAGGCGCGCTCGCCGAAGATCTTTTTAATCGCCTGCGTCTCGTTGATGTCGTTGTATTCGGTGGAGGTGCCATGGGCGTTGATATAGTCGACTTCGTCCGGAGCGATCCCCGCGTCTTTCAGCGCCAGCCCCATGCAGCGCGCCGCTCCCTCCCCTTCCGGCGCCGGCGCCGTGATATGGTAGGCGTCGCCGTTCGCCCCGTAGCCGATCACCTCGGCATAGACTTTCGCCCCTCTCTTGACAGCGTGCTCCCGCTCTTCCAGGATCAAGATGCCCGATCCTTCGGCGATGACGAAACCGTCGCGGTCCTTCTCGAACGGCCGGCTCGCCTTCTCCGGCTCGTCGTTGCGCGTGGAGAGCGCCTTCATGGCGCTGAACCCCCCGACGCCCAGGGGCGTGATCGCGGATTCCGCGCCGCCGGCGATGACCGCGTCCTGCAGCCCGCGCCGGATCAGGTGGAACGCCTCGCCGATGGCGTGGTTCCCCGAGGCGCAGGCCGACGTGGGAGTCCAGTTGACCCCTTTGGCGCCGTGCCGGATCGCGACGTGGCCCGGCGCCAGATTGGATATTACCTTGGGAATGAAGAAGGGAGAGATTTTCCGCGGACCCCCTTCTAAATAGGCCTTGTTGTAATATTCGATGGTCTCGATGCCGCAAAATCCTACGCCGATAATCACTCCCACCCGCTCTGCCTCCGCAGGATCGATCGTAAAACTCCCGTCCCGGGCCGCCATCTGCGCCGCGGCAACGCTGTACTGGATAAAGAGATCCATCTTTTTGATCTCTTTGGGCTCGATAAAATCCTCGGCGCGAAAATCAGGCACCTGGCCGGCTATGCGGGTGGCGAAAAACTCCACGTTGGGAAACCGGGTGATCGCTCTGATACCGGAGCGCCCGGCGACCAGAGCCTCCCAGTTCTTCTCCACCCCCGTCCCCAGCGGAGTCACCAGGCCGACGCCCGTCACCACTACCCTGCGATTATTAGAATCCGCCACTACCACTTCCTTCTTAAAGAGACTTAAAATAGGACAGTCTTAGGGGCGGGTCAATAGCTCTTCGCGGCTTACCAGTATTTTTCTTGGAATTCCAGGACGTTGCGGATCAGTGGTTCAACCGTTCGATTTGACTCACGGCCCTGAGGTCCTCGAAGGGCAAGCTCACCGCCCGTTCCATCGGGCCACCGGCTCCCCGGCGACGCCCTCATCTGCTGGAGCACGGCGAGAACTGAATTTTTGAGCGCGGCCAGATCGTAGCCGCCCTCGAGCAGAAAGGCGATTTTTC
>JACPDC010000336.1 GCA_016184235.1 Deltaproteobacteria bacterium
TATCGAGGGAGAGGCCGCTGCTCCGCCGTCGCTGCCCCCCTGCGAGGTGGTCCGGCCATGAATTTTCATGTGGTCTTCCTCCTCTCCTCCTATCTGCTGATCTTTCTCGGTCAAGCCGGACTCTTTTTGACCGAAGAGCTTTCTTCGCCCTACCTGCTCTTCGCCGCGCTCGCTACGCTGCTCGGCGCCACGCGGGAGTTGAAGGGGGCAAGGGAGGTTTTGCCCTCGTGGATCGCCAACATCGCGATACTCCTGGTTCTGGCACTCAGTCTCTTTTCCATTTTTTTCCTGCAGGCCCTGCCGCTCCAGGAGCTGGTCCATTTCCTCCTGGCCTTGCAGGCCGTCAAGATCGTGGCGGCAAAAAAGGGGCGCGACTGGCTGCAGCTCTATCTCTTGTCCTTTTTCAGTCTGCTCGCCGCCTCCGCGCTGACCGTTGAGATCTCTTTCGCCGCGATCTTTCTCTGCTACCTCTTTGCCGCGCCCTGGGTGCTGGTGCTCTTTCATCTCAAGAGCGCCACCGAGGCCGCCGGCAAGAGCCCCGACGGTGAGGCCCGGCTCGTCAGCTGGTCTCTCTTGCGTTTGGTGGGCGCCCTCGATCTGGTGCTGCTCGCCCTGACGGTCTTCTTCTTCATATCTTTTCCGCGCTTGAGCGCGGGCTTTTTCGGCAATGCCTGGGCTACGGGCTCCGGGGTGACCGGCTTCTCCGACCGTCTGGCCCTGGGAGAGGTGGCGGAGATCCAGAAAAACAACGCGGTGGCGATGCGCGTGATCATGGAGCAGGCCGGGCCGCGCGACGGAGCGGAGCTTTATTGGCGCGGAGTAACGCTGGATCTCTTCGACGGGCGCAGGTGGCAAAAGAGCAGAGGCGATATCGCCCCGCTGAGGCGCTTCGGCGAGACCTATGTGGTCGATGAATCGCCGTCCGATGCAGGCTCGCTCGTGCGCCAAAGGATTACTCTGGAGCCTTTAGGCTCTCCGGCCCTCTTCACGCTGAGCGCGCCGGTCGCCATCTCAGGCAGGCTCCCCTATCTCTTCCGGGACAGCCTCGGCAATCTTCAGACCGCCTATCCCTCCCCGTTCCAAATCTCTTACGAGGTGCTCTCCCGCCCCGAAGCGGGTTGGAAGGAGAAAACGCTGGAGGCCCATGCCCTTCAGCTTCCCCCTGTCGACCCGCGCATTCTCCAGCTCGCGCGCCGCACCACGGACGAAATCCCTGAACAAAGCGGAAAAGCGCGCGCCCTGGAGCGTCACCTGCGGGAAAACTATCGTTACTCCTTGCAAGGTCTGCCGGTCGGAGGGGAAGAGCCGCTGGCTGATTTTCTCTTCGAAGCCCGCCAGGGCAACTGCGAGTACTTCGCCTCGGCCCTGGCCGTGATGCTGCGCAGTCTGGGCATCCCCGCGCGGGTGGTGAACGGCTACCTCGGCGCGGAATGGAACCCTTACGGGGAATACTACGTCATCCGCCAAAGCAATGCCCACAGCTGGGTCGAGGCCCATTTCGCCGACCAGGGATGGATGAGGTTCGACCCCACGCCTTCTATTCCACGACCACCACGGGGAAATCTCTTCAGATCCTTCACCCACTTCGTCGATTTCTTGCGCATGCGCTGGTACCGCCACGTGGTTAATTTCACCTTTATGGATCAATACGAGCTCTTCACCGCCATCAGGCAGCCGAATAAATGGTTCGAGCCCGGACTGCGCGGCCGCTCTGTAAGGGAGATGCTGCGAGCGCTGCCCGCCCCGGGCGGCTGGTGGATGGGGCTGCTTTTTCTGCTCGCCTGTCTGGTGGTCGCATGGAAGCGGCTTCACGGTCGGACCAAAAGAGGAGCTCGCGTTCCCGGCCTCGCGTACCAGGCTACCGAGCGCTACCGCAGGCTCCTCGATATCCTGAAAAAGAGGCAGTTGATAAAAAACTCCGGGGAGACGGCGGACGAATTCAGCCGGAGGGCCGAGGCCGGCGGATTCGGACCGGTCGGGGAGTTTACCTCGCTCTATCAAAAGAGCCGTTTCTCCGGCGAGCGGGATTTCACCCGGGAACTGGGACGGATGGATCAGATCCTGGTGCAGCTCGGAAAATGACCGCTAGGCCTCTTGCCGAATGGCGCGGATCCTCTCGACCGCGCTCGGGTGGGAATAATGGTAAGCGGAATACCAGGGATGGGGCGTGAGATTCGAGAGATTTTTCACCGTCAGGTTGAAGAGCGCCTCTTCCATCGCTGTTGCCTCCTCTAACGTCCTTACGGCAAAGCGATCCGCCTCATACTCGTGCCGGCGCGAGACCAGGTTCATCACCGGCGTAAGATAAAAGGTAAAAGGGCCTGAGAGGAGGCTAAAGAGGACCAGGGCCGCGTGGCTGGATGGCCCGAGACCGAAGGCCCGAAACAGCGGCTCATAGCCGACCAGAAAACTCAGGAGGTAAAGCCCGGCAAAAAGAAGCAGCCCCTGCAGGAGCAGCATCTTCCGGATGTGCTTCATCTTGTAGTGGCCGATCTCGTGCGCCAGAACCGCCAACCCTTGCCCCGCCGTCATCTGCTCTACCAGGGT
>JACPDC010000337.1 GCA_016184235.1 Deltaproteobacteria bacterium
TTCCGCATCCTCCAGCCGGTACGGATTGATCATGGCGTAGCGCCGGCCGGTCAGCTCGGAGAAACGCGCCATCACCTGCTGCACGATCGCCGGCAGCCGGTCGTAAAAATAGCGTTGCGCGATCTTGCCCTTCATATAGCTGTCTTGATTCTGCACCACGCCGCTCATGATCGGATGGGTCGGATCCATGAGATTGCGCAGCCGGTGCTCGCTCGCGGGATCGCCGATGAACTCCTTCATCAGCTCGGGCTCCGGCAGCTTCAAGCTTTCGATCGTGTGCGTCGTCAGGAAGCCGTCTTGAACGTTAAAGAACGGAGTTTCCGCCTCTTCCGCCGCGCGCCGGGCGATCAACGCCAGGTCCGCCGCCTCCTGGGCGTTGCGGGCGAAGAGCATTCCCCAGCCGCAGTCGGCCACCCCCATGACGTCATCATGGCCGGCGTGGATATTGAGCGCCTGCGAGGTCAGGGCGCGCGCGCCGATGTGAAAGACTACCGGCAGGCGCTTGCCCGCGATCACGTACAGGACTTCCTTCATCAGGATCAGTCCCTGCCCGGAGGTAAAATTGGCCACCCGGCCGCCGGCGAGCGCGAATCCCTCGCAGGCGCTGGCGGAGCTGTGCTCCGACTCCGGCTCCAAAAAAGCCAGCGCCTCGCCCCAGAGATTGCGCCGGCCGTTGGCCACCGCCATCTGATAACCGCCGCCCATGTTCGTCGACGGCGTGATCGGATAAGCGCAGGCCCCTTGACTGATGTGGCTCTCGACCCAGATCACCGCCTCGGAGCCGTCGGCCGTGCTGGGAATGCCGGGAAAGGCGACCATAATAAAAGGAGAGAGCAAGAGCCATGCCACGGAATTTTTCCGGATTTCATTGCCATGCGAGGCGGGCTTTCTCAGGATTGGGAAGACTAAACAATACTAATGGCAAAAGTGGGAATGGGGTTGAAACTTATCTCATCGGCCTGCTTGACCCTGTCCTTGGGAGCGATATAGTGGGTCTGCCGTGCAAAGGAGGTTTTTATGGCAATACTGAAAGTAGAGGGCGTCACGCACTGGTCTATTCCGGTGAACAACCTGGAGGAGTCGGAGAAGTTCTACGGCGATCTGCTTGGTCTCAAGCCGCTGGGGCGGCTCGGCAACTCGGTCATGTCCTGCTTCAATGTCGGGGACCACAACATCCTTTTGTGCGAGCGCGAGAAGCCGCAGACAGAGTCCGATGTGGAGCAGCGAGCCCACCATTCCTTCACGGTCAGCCCGGAGACGTTTGTCAAGGCGTGCAAGGTTTTTCACGAAAGGAAAGTCCCCGTCGTCGAGCTGACTTACCGCGCGAAAGGTCATTTCACCGGAAGGGAGCTCTATTTCTTGGATCCCAGCGGGAACCGGCTCGAGGTGCGCGATCCGACCTGGAAGGCCGGCATGCCCGAGCCTTCGCTCGAGGAAATCCTCCGCTCGTGAGCGCGCGAGAGCCGACCCCCGGCCCGGCGTTCCAACCTCCGCAGAGCTCCTGCCAGGTCCCTGCCCGGTAATTTAGTTCTCACAAAAGATCGCCGTCTCTGATATAATAAAGCTTAATTATGAGCCTTCCACAGAGCGCTGAAAAACTCTGTTCTGCGTGAATGTCTAAACCTCTGCTGAAATCCAACGCCGCGCCGGCCGGCGCCCAGCCCCCCGAGCCGAAGGCGACCGTGTCCGCGGCCGAGATGGGGGCGCGGCAACGGGATATCTCGGTCTCCGAGTTCTTTACCAAGAACCGCCACCTGCTGGGATTCGACAATCCGAGAAAGGCGCTGCTCACCTGCGTCAAGGAGGCCGTCGATAACGCGCTCGACGCCTGTGAGGAAGCGGGGATCCTGCCCGAAGTCGCCGTCAAGCTGGAGGTGGCGTCGAATGGGGATGCTCCGCCGCCCGCCAGCCAGGCGAACCGCTTCCGGATCACGGTGATCGACTACGGCCCCGGCATCGTCCGCCAGCAGATTCCGCCCATCTTCGCGAAGCTTCTCTACGGCTCCAAGTTCCACCGGCTGCGCATGAGCCGCGGCCAGCAGGGAATCGGCATCTCGGCCGCCGGCATGTACGCGCAACTGACGACCGGCAAACCGGTGCAGATCATCTCCCGCACCAGCGCCAGGGCGCCCGCCCACTACTTCGAAGTCCAGATCGATACCAAGAAGAACGAGCCGCGGATTTTTGAGAACAAGAAGATCGACTGGGAGAGCCACCGCGGAACCCAGGTGACCTTCGAGCTCGAGGGGCGCTATCAGAAGGGACGCGCCTCCGTGGACGAGTATCTCGAACAGGTCGCCATCGCCAACCCGCACGTCAAGCTCGTCTACCACACCCCGGAGGGGGAGACCAAAGAATATCCCCGGACCATTCAGGAGCTGCCGCCTCAGCCGCGCGAGATCAAGCCCCACCCCTACGGCATCGAGTTCGGGATGCTGCTCAAAATGCTGCACGACACCAAGAGCCACTCGCTCTCGGGGTTCCTGTCGAGCGATTTCAGCCGGGTATCCTCCAAGGTCGCTCAGGAGATCTGCAAGGGGGC
>JACPDC010000245.1 GCA_016184235.1 Deltaproteobacteria bacterium
TGCTCACCTACATGGACTGGCGCGGCACCCTTCAGATCTGGGCTGTTCCGGGTCTCGTGATCGGCCTCTGTTACGCCCTGTTCTGTGTCGAGACCAACAGCACTCCGGTATCGCGCGCGGGGCTCAAGCGCTCCCTATGGGAAGGGGTCCTGACCAACCGGACGGTCTTTGCCATGCTGCTTATCTCCGTCTTTCGGACGATGGGCCAGACGGCGCTGCTCGCCTTTCTTCCCCTTTACCTGACGCTCGAGCTGAAGCTCCCTGTCGGCCTGATGGGGATCTATGTCTCTGTGGTTTTTCTCTTTGCCGGGATTGCCCCATCGCTATCAGGCTGGATCTCGGATCGCCTGGGTCGAGCGCCTCTCATGGTCGCGGGCTCGGCTCTGGCCGCCATCTCGATCGCGGTGATTCCCTATCTCGCGCCGGGGCCCGCGCTCGCCGTCGGCTGCGCGGCCGTGGGGACTATGCTGTGGGCCTTAAGGCCTGTCGTCTTTGCCGCCGCGATGGAAGCGGCGCCGCCCCAGTTGGCGGGGAGTCTGGTCGGCTTTCTCTTTACAGGGAATATGGGGCTCTCGGCGATCGCCCCGATCGTGACCGGATTCGTCGCCGATGGCTACGGACTGGATCAGTTTGCGCGGCCCCCGGTCATAGGATACCGCGGTCACTGAAGCTGAAATAGCGCTCGCGGCCGATCACCACGTGATCCAGAACTCTCACGCCCATCACCTCTCCGACCTCTTTTAGCCTGCGCGTGATTTCGAGATCCTCCGGGCTCGGCGCCGGATCGCCGCTCGGATGGTTATGGACGAAGATCACCGCGGCAGCCGACTCCCGGATCACCGGGTTATAAACCTCTCGTGGATGAACCAGAGAGGCGGTCAGAGACCCCTCGGAGATCTTCACCTCGCGGATCTTGCGGTTCTTATTGGTGAGCAGCACCACGTAAAAAATCTCCCGCTTTTCGCTCTCAAAGTCCTTGCGAAAATGGCGAAAGACGTCCTCCGAAGAGCGAAGAGGCTCTCCCACCTTCCATTTATCCTGGCCCAGCCGCCGCGCCAGCTCGAAACAGGCCTTAAGCTGCGCCATCTTTGCCGGACCGACTCCTTTGATCGCCTTGAGTTCCTGGAGGGGGGCGGCATCGATGCCCTTGAGGTTCTCGAACTTGTCGAGAAGGAGGCGGGCCTGGTCTACGGCGCTTTCCCCGGTGCTGGCATTTCCTGTTCTTAGAATAATGGCCAGGAGTTCGGTTGGACTTAAGAGCGCCGCCCCCTTTTGCAGAAGTTTCTCCCTGGGCCGGTCCTCTTCCGGCCAGTCTTTGATGGTTGGGTAGCGAGCCATGGGATCCTTACAGGTAGAGACGTGTAACACAGGGCTGTCATTCACTCCAACACGCTTAGAAGAAGCCCTTTGAGGTACTCCCCTTCGGGGTGGTGCAGGCTCACCGGATGATCGACCGGATGGCCGAGCCTCTTTAGGAGACGGACCTTTCGCCCGGAGTCGGCTGCCGCGCCGAAGATGATTTTTTGAAAGAGATCCAGGGACACATGTTGAGAGCAACAGAAAGTAAGCAGCATGCCGCCGGGCTTGAGCAGGCGCAGCGCGTGCAGATTGAGAAACTTGTAGCTCCCCGCGGCCGGCTGGACGTCGGCGCGCTTTAAGGCGAGCGATGGGGGATCTACCACGACTATGTCGAACTGGTCTTTGCAATATTTGAGATACGAAAAGGCATCCGCCTTGACCAGTTCGCCGCCGGAGACGGACAGGCCGTTGAGGTCCAGGTTTTGCCTGGCCAGATCCAGCGCGGGCCTGGAGGATTCTATCGAAAGGACCTGCCTCGCCCCGCCTCGAAGGGCATAAGCGGTAAAGGCGCCGGTGTAGGCGAAACAATTGAGGATGGCTTTATCTCGGGCAAGCATAGAGAGGAAGAGGCGGTTTTCGCGCTGATCGAGAAAAAAGCCGGTCTTTTGTCCCTTGCGGATGTCGACCAGAAACTTGAGCTGGTGCTCTTCGATCTGGAGTAGGTCGGGCGGCTCCTCGCCTCTGAGAACGCCCACAGACGGGATCAGACCCTCCTCCTCGCGCACGCCGCCTTCGCTCCGTTCGTAGATCCCCATAGCCGGGAAGAGAGCCGCGAGGGCATCTACGACCGTGCCTCTGAGCGAATCCATTCCGGCGGCAAAAAATTGTCCCACCAGGAAGTCGCCGTAGCGGTCCACCACCAGTCCGGGAAGAAAGTCGCCTTCGCCGTTCACCAGACGGTAGGCGCCGCAGGAAGCGGACAGATGCTGTTTTCTCAAGGCCGCGGCCTGGGAAAGGCGCCGCGTAAGAAAAACCTGGTCGATATTCTCTTCCTGCCAGGTGAGGAGGCGCACCCGTATTTGCGATCGGGGATTGTAAAGCCCGCGTGCGAGCCAGCGGCCGCCGCTGTCCAGCACGTCGGTGACGCCGGCGGCGTCCGATCCGTCTTCCACTCTCTCAATGGCGCCGGAGAAAATCCACGGATGGCCGTTCAGAACCGGCCGCTCTCTGCCTTTTTTTAGAAATACGTGCTGCACGTGCCCTCAATACGCCCCCGGTCTGCTGCGGCCGCCGGAGTGTGTCTCGGGGGAGAGAGTCTTCCGGCCGCGGTCAATGGACCTCTGCCTTGAGGAAGCCTGCGAGCCTCCCGGTGTGCCAACGCCTGCGGGAGCAGTCGTAACGGCTTGCCAAGCACCACAGAAGTCGGGGCACCTGCGTGTTCGGATGCCCGCGCCCGTCAGACTCCTCCCCCTCGACTCTCCACGTCCGCCCACTGATAGTACAGACCTCTTTTCCCCCCAGGGACCTTCCTGTCCCGGAGCGGCGCTCAGCGCCGAAGGCGTCTCTCAAGATCGATGCAATAGCTCCCTCGGGGAACGCGCTCCACTTCGACAGGCTCAGTGCGGTGAGCAAGGTCGAACCGTCGGCTGCGGCCGATAGACCTCTGCTTAAACCGAAGCTTCCGAGTCGGACGCGCTCCGTAAAGCGAGGGGCCTGGCGAGCGACCCGAAAGCACCAGACGCGGAGGTACGGATTAACCACTGCACTATTGCTTTCGGGGAGCGAGTCAGGTCCCGAGCGAACCCATTGCTTTGGGCGCGCGAGGCAGGCCCCCTCGATCGTTCTACTCTTTGCGGATAAACGTGCCGCTCTTGCCGCCGCTCTTTTTGACCAGGCGGATCTCGCCGATCGACATCTCCCGGTCGACCGCCTTGCACATGTCGTAGATCGTCAGCCCGCACGCCGAGACCGCAGTCATCGCCTCCATCTCCACTCCCGTCTGCCCGCT
>JACPDC010000224.1 GCA_016184235.1 Deltaproteobacteria bacterium
AAAATCCTCTACACGCGGGAGCGCCTGGAAAATAATTTTGCTCAGGTCGATACCAAGGTTCTCAGGAGCGACGGGGAAGAGATCCCCATCAATTACAAGCTTCACTTGGTTGGAGGGCAGTGGAAGATTTACGATGTGCTGATCGAAAATATAAGCTTGGTGAATAACTATCGCTCTCAATTCCACCGCATTCTCTCCACGGCCTCTTTCGATGATTTGATCAAGAGACTGCAAGAGAAGGCGCCTGAAGCCGGCAGGGTCGGCTTGTGAGGCGCCCGGCAAAATGGAGATGGCCCGAGGAAAGGAGAAAGGAAATGGCGAGGCGGGAAACGTTAGAGACCACGTTGGGAGATCTGATTGCCGCCCTGACCGACGAGACAACCCCGTTTGTGGGCGATGATAGAAAGGCGAGCAAAGTCGTTGCCTATATCCTCGCCGATCTCCTGTACAACTCGGGGAAGGTCGCCGCGAATCGGCCCGTGTCTATCCAGACGAGAGACCAGAGGAGAACCGTAATCATCCGTTAGCGCAGTCCAAACCGTCACCTCCTTTCGCCTTGTCGGCAGGCCCGTGGGTCTCATTTTAGAAGAACGGCACAGCCCGGCCTTGAAGAAATTCTTGCCAGATCTGTTAAAGAGTTCCGCGCATGTGTTGTATCACGCCGTCGTGGTTGCGCTGAGCGCCGGGATCGGCCTGTCCCTCCCTTTTATTATCACTTTTATTGCGAACAATTTTTTCTTGTACTGGTCTCTGGTGGAGAACGAGCGGAGATTCCTCGTGTCCGTAGAGATAGGGTTGGCGGTTTTGTTGATCCTGTTTTTCAACTACATCGGTCGGAGCTGGAAGGACAGGAAGTTCGCCAAAATGGCCAGGGGCGCCGGAATGGCCTATTTTTTTCCAAGCCGGGGACCGCTGGCCCAGAGGAGGATCAAAAAATTAAAGGAGCTGCAAGGATTTGTCAGGGACGTGCTGGTGATTTCTTCAACGGGCTCTCGCACTTTTGTTGATCCAGGAGGAGACTTGCGTAATGTTTTACAGAACTGCCGCGAAGCAAAGATCATGCTCCTGAACCCGCATGGCAGGGGGGCAAGGTCCCGTGCCAACAGTATTCTCGACCCAAATGTCACCCCCGAGAACTTCAACGAGCAGATAAAAAAGAGCATCGAATTTCTCAAGGGGCTGAAGGCCGTCCAGAAAAACGTCAAGCTCAAGCTTTACGAGAACAGCCCCTTTTTGAAGCTGGTTATTCTCGGCGACTATATCTGGATGAAGCACTATCATCCCGGTCTCGATGTCCACAGTCTGCCCGAATTTGTCTTCGAGCATAACCAAACCCCCGGCAGCCTGTATACCCCGCTTTACCAGTATTTCCTTACGCGGTGGGCAGACCTCAACATCCCGGAATACGACTTCGAGAGCGACGAGCTTGTCTACCGGGACGAGGCCGGAAACGAGCGGCAGAGAGAAAAGTTCGACGCCGCCCAAACGGATATGCCGTCGAGGGACGGCGATCGCAAAGGATCTTTCCATCAGGATCAGGAGGTTCGTCGAGATGAAGCACACGACGATCTTTTATAGGCTCGGCCTATTTCTGCTCGAGGGGTTGATCTGGCTGTGGCTTCTTTCAGCCCGGCCGGCGCTGGCGAGCGTTCCCGCCCCCGGAACGTCCACTTCTCCGGCACCGCCGGCGCCGACGGACATCACCACATTGGTCAAGGGAGCCCGGTAGTTGCCCCGCGTCCGCTGCCGTCACTGAAAGAAATAGCCGCGCAGGTAGGCGAGTCGGGTCTTGATTCCCTCGTGGAGCGGTCCGACCCAGGCCAGGCGGAACTTTGCCTTCCCCAAGTCATCCAACAGCGAGTAGGCGACCGGCGTGATGAGCAGCGTAATAAGAAGGGACAGGGCCTGTCCCCCGATGATGACCTTGGCCATGGAGGCGCGCGAGGCGGATCCCGGGCCTTCCCCCAGGGCGATCGGCAGCATACCGAAAATCAGCATGAGCGTGGTCATGAGAATAGGCCGCAGCCGGGCGTGGTTGGCCTCGAGGATGGCCTGCTCCCGCTCCATACCCCGGGAGCGCAGGGTGTTGGTGTAGTCGATTTGCAGGATGCCGTTCTTCTTGACGATGCCGAAGAGCATGAAGAGTCCGAACATCGCGTAGATATCGAGCGGCTGCCCCAGCAGGACCAGCGAGAAGAGCGCGAACGGCAGGGTGAGCGGCAGGGCGAGCATGATCGTGACCGGATGGGCGAAGCTTTCAAATTGCGCGGCCAGGATCATGTACATGAAGATAAAGCTCAGCATGAAAGCGATGGCGAAGTTGGTCATCGTCTCGGCCAGCACCTTGGCGCGCCCGGTGAAGTCCGCCGTGTAGACCCCGGGCAGATCCAGTTCCCCCACGATCGCCTTGGTTTTTTCCACGGCCTCGCCCAGCGGCAGGGACGGCAGCAGGTTGGCCACCACGGTCACCTTGCGCTGTCTGTTATAGCGGTCGATCTGCGAGGGGCCGAGCTGCTCCTGCAGCGTAACGAAATTTCCCACCTTGACGAGGTTGCTGTCCCGGTCCGGGAGCGCGAGGTTGAGGATCGCCTGGGGATCGTTCCTCCGATCCTTGATCGCACGCAGCCAGATATCATGCTGTTCGTCCTCTTCCTTGTACTTGGAAACCGGCTCTCCCCCGACCAGGGTCTGAAGGGTCGAGGCGATATCCTGGACCTGAATGCCGAATTCCGATGCCTTCTGCCGGTCGATCAACGTGCGCAGCTCCGGTTTGCGCACGGAGAGCGTCGTGTCGATGTCCACGAAGCCGGGCTGCGCGCGCATGCGGGCGATGATCCTGTCGGAATACTCTTCGAGCCTCTGCAAATTGGGGCCGCGCAGGTTGAACTCCAGGTCCGTCGCGCGCACGCCCCCGCCGGACCAGACCGAGACTCCCTGGACGCTGACCCGGAGGTCGGGATAATCGGCGAATATCCCGCGCGCGTCCGCCATCACGTCGAATTGGCTGTAGTCCCTTTCCGAGAGATCGACGAGACGGACGTAGATGGAGCCGGTCGTCACGTCCCCCTCGCCCGGCTTGGACCGTCCGCTGGTGTCTCCCAGGGTGGTCAGGAGGTTGGTGACGCCGCGCAGCTTTTTGACCTTTTCTTCGAACTCTCGGAATAACCGGTCGCTCTCCTCGAGGGTGTAGCCGCCGGGAGTCTGCACGACGATCTCAAATTCGCTCTGGTCATCGTTAGGTATGAACGTCTTCCCCACGGCCAGGAACAGAGGAATGGTCCAGAGCACCGTGACGATTCCCGCCACCACGACGACCCAGCGGTGGCGCAGGGACCAGGCGAGAATCCAGCCGTAGGAGCGGTCGATCCAGGAGTAGAAAAGGCTCTCCTTGGAGGATTTTTCCTTGCTCTGGGGCCTGAGGAAGCGCGAGCTCAGCATCGGCGTCAGGGTGAAAGAGATCAGCAGCGATATGGCGACGGCGAAGGCGATGGTGATGCCAAAGCTCTTGAAAAAGCGCCCTACGATGCCTGCCATGAAGGCGAGCGGGACAAAGATGACCAGCAGGGAGAGCGTGGTCGCCATCACCGCCAGCGCGATCTCCTTGGTCGCGCCGGAGGCGGCGCTCATCGGCGATTCCCCTTTCTCCTCGATGTGACGAAAGATATTTTCCAGCACGACCACCGCGTCGTCGATGACGATTCCCACCGCCAGGACGAGCCCGAGCATGGTGATGTTGTTGAGCGTGAAGCCCATGGTGCGCATCAGCGTGAAGGTGGCGATGATCGAGGCCGGAATCGCAATGGAGGCGATCACGGTGCTGCGCCAGTCGCGCATGAAAAGCCAGACGGTCAGCGCCACCAGGATCGCGCCCAGGAGAAGGTGGAGCTTGATCTCTTCGATAGAGCGCTGGATGAATCGAGACTGGTCGATAATCACCTCGGTACGGATGTCAGACGGGAGCGCGGGCTTAAGCTCCCGGAGGCGGGATTTCACCCGCTCGACCACCTCGACGGTGTTGGTCCCGGACTGTTTGCTGACGATGAGCTGGATCGCGTTCTCTCCATCCAGCCGGGCCAGGCTGCGAGGCTCCGCGATGCCGTTTTCCACGTAGCCGAGGTCGCGGATGGTGATCGGGCGCCCCTGGAAGTTGGCGACGATCAGGTCGGCGAACTCCCCGGCGCGCTCTATTCTCCCCATGGTCCGGAGCACCAGCTCGCGCCGCTCCTGGTCCACCCGCCCTCCGGGGATCTCCAGGTTTTGCGCCTGGATGGCGCGGCGCACCTGGCTCACGGGAATGTTGTAGGCGGCCAGCTTGTCTGGGTCGACGTAGATGTTGATCGTGCGCTCCTGTCCTCCAGCCAGGATCACCGCCCCGACGCCGCGCAGGGACTCGATATCCTCCTTGATCTGCTTGCGGGCGATCTCGCTGACCTCCCGGAGGTTCCTCTTTCCCGAGACGGCGATGCGCATGACGGGCTTGGCGTCGATGTCGAACTTCTCGATCACCGGCGGGTCGGTTCCGACCGGAAGCTGGGAGAGGATCGTGGAGACCTTGTCGCGCACATCCTGGGCCGCCACATCGCCGTTCTTCTCCAGGACGAATTGCACCACGATCGTGGAGATCCCTTCTTTGGTGACCGAGCGCAGCGCATCGATCCCCTCGATCGTGTTGATGATCTCTTCGATCGGCTTGGTGACCGAGGTCTCCATCTCCTCGACGCTCGCCCCCTTGAGGGTGGTGGACACCGTAACCGTGGGAAGGTCCACGTTGGGAAAGAGGTCCACTCCGAGGCCCGCGTAGGAGAAAAGGCCGAGCACCACCAGGGAGGAGATGAGCATGGTGGCGAAGACGGGCCGTCTGATGCAAAGGTCGGCGAGACTCACGGCTTGATCCCCGTTTTATCTTGAGGCATGACAGGGCCGCTCACCTTGACCGGCGCGCCGGCGGTGAGGCGTGTCAGGCCCGAGATCGCCACCAGCTCGCCGGGCTTCAGCCCGGCGGTTATCTCGACCTCGTTGGCCCCGACCCGGATGCCCGCCTGCACGACACGCTCGTGAGCCACATCTTTTTCTATGACGAAAACCTTAGTAACGCCGGCGAAGGAGAGCAGCGCCTGCTGCGGCACCGTCAGGGCGTTCGGGTCGGCGCGCGTGAATATGACCGCTTTGGCGAAAAAGTTGGGCTTCAGTTGCCGCTCTCTATTGTCGATCGCGCCTTCGACCAGAAAGGAGCGGCTGGCGAGCTCCGCGGACGGGCTGATCCGGGTGATTTTCCCCGCATATCTCTTGTCGGGGTAGGGGTCCACCTTGATTTCTACGCTCTGCCCGGTCCGGAGTTCCGGGGCGAAGCGCTCTGGAACCATTCCTCTGAGCTTGAGGGGATTGTCCTGGACGATGGTAAAGAGATGGATTCCGACCTTGACGAACTCTCCGGCGGAGACCGACCGTTTGCTGACCGAGCCCGCGAGCGGCGCCTGGATGGCGGTGTCGCGGAGTTTTTTGCGCGCCGTCCCCAGCTGCGCCTCCTTGGCGTAGGCGCCGGCGACCAGCGCCCGCGCCTCTTCCAGGCTGCCCTTGTAGGCCGCCAGGGCGGTCTTGGCGCGCGTGGCCGCGGTGTCGTATTCCTGCGCCGATATCACCTTCTCGTCGAATAGCCCCTGCATCCTCTTGAGAAAGAGCCGGGCGTCGTCGAGCTCGGCCTTGGCCTTGATGACCGGAGAGGTGCGCGCCACGTCGAAGCTCGGCGGCGGCGTTTTCTCCAATCCCAGCTTGGCGAGGGTCTCCCTGAGACTCGCCTCGCTTTGTTCGACGGCGAACCGGAACTCCGCGTCGTGAATCTTTGCCAGCGCTTGTCCCGCGCCTACCCGATCGCCCAGGTCGGCCGCGATCGAGAGGATGCGCCCCTCGATTTCACTCGAGACCGCGACTTCTTCGTTGGCGTAGAGGGTGCCGACAAATTCGACCGTGCGCTGCACCTTTTGGGTCCGCACCGGGGTTACGGTCACCGGAATGATACTCGGCTGCGCCTGCTTTCTGTCCGCCTTGGCCGCTGACGGGCCGCGGCCGCAGCCGTACGGCGCGGTTGTTAACACGCCGGCAATGAGCAAAACCGAAATGTTCCTAACGGCTCTCATCCCTTAATCGTTTTCTTCCTATCGCCTAGTGCCTACTGCCTACCGCCTGTTTCAGAATCTCGCCCACCAGGGATCCGATTCCTTTTTCGGCCCTTCGACTCGGATATTGTACTGCTCCAGAAGCGTGCCCTCGGCGAGTTTCAGGCGCGAGATCGAGTTGTTGTAATCCACCAGGGCCCTCAACTCCGCTCCCTCGGCCTCGAGCGCCCGGGATTGAAAGTCGATCACGTCCTTTAAAGTGACCAGGCCCGCCTGGAAGCGCTTTTCCTGCCCGCGCAGATTTTCCTGGGCCATCTCGCTGGCCAATTGGGTGGCGCGGATTCTTTTAAAGTTGGCGTCCACGTCGCCGAGCGCCCTTTCGACCTCCACGGTGATCTGCGAGATCAGCTCGCGCTGGCGCGCCCTGGCCTGGTCCAGCTCGATCCGGGCGCCGGCGTATCTGCTTCTGGCGTGCGCGTTCGACAGGGGGATCTGCAGGATCACCCCCACGCTGTAGTCGTAGAAGTTCCCGCTGCCGAGACGGTCGATCGCCGAGCTGTAGTTCCCGGCATAGGGATTGGATTCTCCTGGTTTCAGATCGCCGCCCAGCCCGGTGAGACCCGCCCCGGCCTTTAAGTCGAGACGGGGCAGCAGCTGGTTTTCCGCGTAGCGGGCCTGCAGCGCCTGGTTCTGGACTTTGAGGCCCGCCGAGAGAATCTCGGGCCGCCGGGTGAGGGCGTTTTCCAGGATGCTTACCCGTTCCACCGGCAGCGGCAGCATCGAAGGGCTTTCCGCCGGCTCGATCCGGCGCGGCAGGAAAGTCTCTTGCGGATTGAGGTTCAGGGCGAACCGGAGCTCCGTGCGGGCGATCTTGAGCTCATTGTCCGCTTTGATCACCAATTCCTCGCGGCGGGCCTTTTCGGCCTGGGCCTCGATCGCGGCCACCGGGGCGAGGATGCCGGCGCGCACCCTGGCCTCCGCCCCCTTGAGCAGGGCCTCGGCCAGCTCCACCCCTTTGGTTTGGACTTTGAGATTCTCCCTGGCAAACGCGATCGCCCAGTAGGCCTCGGTAATCCGTTGGATCAACTGGGCAAGGCGCACCCGGTAGTCAAACAGGCTGATCTCCTCCCGGTTCTCGGCCATGCGGACGAAGATGGTGGTGAGCCCCCAGCCAAAGTCGCGCAACAACGGCTGGGCGACGGAGAATCCGAGGTGAGGCCGGTCTTGCGGCTTGAGGACCTGGGTGGGGAAGCTGCTGATCAGCCGGTTGTTCAGGAAAGAGATGTCCAGCTGGGCCCCGGTGCGCAGGACCTTGCGCACAGACAGATTGTAGTTGTGGTTTCTGGTCCTTTGAAGCGCGGTGCTGAAACTCGAGGTGCGGGTTCCCTTGGGATCGATCTCGTAATCCTTGCTGTACTCCAGCACCAGGGTCGGGTCGAAGATCGACTTCTCCCTCAGCGTCTCCTCAGCGGTCCGCAAGGGCTCGAGCCTGTCGACGATGATCCCGGGGTTGTTTTCCACGCCGACCAGCACCGCCTCTCTAAGCGTGAGCGCCGCGGTCTCTTCGTCGGCGCTGCGGAGAAACTCCAGCGTCAGGCCGCCGGGCAGGGTGGGATAGGGAGACCACTGATCGATGAAGAGGCGGAAGGGGTTAGGGGTCTCGGCGTAATCCGCGGGCGCCGACGGGGGATCGCCGGCGTAGGCCGGCCCGGAAAGGGAGATCGCGAGAATAGCCAAAACGCGCGCGCAGCAAAGGGCTCTCATACCCACACCTCAGGTCGATAGAGTTTTTTGGTCCAGCACGAGCGGCTTGATGAATTCGATCAGACTTCGCCTGTCCGCTTCCAGAGAGGAGCCGCTCAGGCCCATCATTCTTCTCTGTGCGGTGCCGATCGCCATCTCGTTGATGTAAAAGGCGCCTGCGGCCGTGTCCAGGAGGCGGAAGATGTTCGCTCTCAGTCCCTCGTCAAGAATCGCTCGGATGCGCTCCAGGTGTCTTGTTCGGTACTTTAGCAGTCGCTGCCATTTCTTTCTTTGCCGGCTATTGCCCATATGCCAACGGATCAGGAGAAGGGTGCGCAGGACATCTTTGTGGCGCTCCATGCTGTCGAGCTGGGCGGACACGACCTGGCAGAGCCTTTCCCATGGGCGAGCCCCGGGGTCCACCCGCGTATCAATTTCTTGCGTCATCTCGGAAGCGATCTCTTCGAGGGCAGTGAAGATCATCTGATCCTTGTTGCGAAAATAGAGGTAGATGCCGCCCTTGGCGATGCCCGCCTCTTGGGCCACGCGCTCCATGGTGACCGCCTCAAAGCCTTCGTTAGCCAGGGTCTTGCGGGTCGCTTCGAGCAGCGAGCGCGTGCGGAAGTCCTGGAGGATCTCTTTGCGGCTGGGGCGCGCCATGTGAAATGAACCTCAGTTCAGTAAAATGAACAGACATTCAGTAAATAACAAGATCGTGGAGAGCTGTCAACCCCGTCTTATGAGCGTGTTGTTCGGAGGAAGAAACGCCGTTGAGAGGGGTAAGGGCTAATAGATGGGTTTAAAGTCGAGGGATTTTTGCGATCTACCCTAACTGTCTTATCTCTGAGGGGAGGTAAGCCCTCGCCTTTAAGCGGTGATCGTTCAGTTTTTCTACAGGCTCAACGTTTTGGGTGAGAGGCGCGGTCCGCCGCGCCCTTCTCTACCCAAGGGTTAGCCACTTTTTGTGTACGATAGCGCTCTTACCGTCACGCTCCCACCAGGCTGGGCTTGGACAGTAAGCTCATAGCCTGCAAGCAGAGACATCCCAACTAGGGGAGCGGTGTCGGCCTCGTCGACGGGAATGCGTCGAGCCTCCCCGTCCCAATCCACTGTGGCTTCGTAGATATCAAAAACGCTCTCACTGCCGTCTGCCAAGAGTGCTCGGCCACGCCGCCGCCAAACTAAGCCGAGCCGGACGATTAGAGAAGATGGAAGACTCAGCCACCCGTCAAAGCCTGTATCAATGATCGCTTCGATCTCTTCTTCTTGTCCGGTAGGGCCACGCACCGTGAGATGGATGACAGCTTGGCGGTCGTCCGTGACAACGCCGGTAATCATGCTGGAGGCAATCGCGGGCAAGATCCGAAGTGACGCGCATAGCGGGACCCAATCCGCCTCAGCCAGATCTGGGCGTTCGGAACCCGAGCCAGAAGGCGATCCGAGGCAACCAGTTCATCCCCGTCTACCTCGTAGGCTCCGGTTTCAATATCTATGGCAACGAATTTGCCCTCGTTCACCTTCTCTATGATCGGACGTAGCTCCCGTTCATAGATCTCGTCCCCGCGGCGGGCAAACTCTTCTTTGCTGTAAAGCGGTTGGTTTTTCATTGCGACATCAGATCTTCGTCTGCGAAACCTCATCTAATATATACCAGCCGTCGGAATCTTGCCACCGAATTTAAGGTGGCTAGGACAGAGAAAAGGGGACATTCAACTTTTTGAAAGACAATGCCTGCAGCCGGCAGACCATGTAACACAAAAGCAGAATGTCCCCTTTTCTTCCCGGGTGCCCTGACCGGGTCTTGAGCCACTTACCATTCCAAGCTTGCGCTGCCACCTGATTTTCTCCCCTTAATGTCACAATGGCCCGTGGACTTGCCACACTTAGGGCATTTTCTCACTCCGTTATGAATTCGTGTCCCACTGACAACGAAAACTTTGCTACAGTGGGGACACGTGAATGCCGCAGCATTTCCCCTCTCTGCCAATATGAGTGAGACACTTACCCGCCTTGAGTTTAGTGTAGAATAGGGGGCGAGTAAGGAGTTGAAGATGGGAGCAATGGAAGGGGTGGAGTCATCCAGTGCGGAGGTGGAGGTGATAGCGAAGCCGACACGGCGGCGATATACGGCGGAGTACAAGCTTAAGGTTTTACGGGAAGCGGAGGCTTTAAGTGGTCGGCTGACTCTTTAGACGAAAGGCAAGATAGTTTGATTCGATTTTACCGCAGCTTGATCTTGCCGAATTTTTCCTTGAATTCCTTCTCGATGTTTTTG
>JACPDC010000225.1 GCA_016184235.1 Deltaproteobacteria bacterium
CAGGCGGATGCTGAACAACTTGAAGGCGATCTATCTCAGGCAGGGGGATCTTCTCAGAGGCCTTTCGGTGGTCGAACGGCTGCTCATCCTGGAGCCGAAGTCGGTGTCGGAAATCCGGGACCGCGGCCTTCTCTACGTTAAACTGGAATGCTTCCCTCAGGCGCTCCAGGACCTGGAGGCCTATCTCAGGCTCTCCGCCCACGCGGACGACGCCCCCGAGGTGCGCGACCAGGTGGTCTCTTTACGGAAGCTGGTCACCCTGATTCACTGAGCGCAAATCAGGCGGTAAAACTTACTCCGGCCGGGAGGTAGAGCGGCTGAAGGTCAGGGCGAAAGAGGTGGTGAGAAAGAAGTCCTTAATGACGGCGGCGGTGAGTTTTCCAAGGTCGATGTTCCAGATCCTCATCCGTTTCAACTGGTCCAGCGTGTTGGCCCAGAAGCGGTCGAGCGGCTCCCGCGAGTAGAGCGCGCGGTTGCTCAAGGCGTCAAACTTGGCATGAGCGAGCCGGTATTTCGACGGCAGGCTGTGGCGCAGGCGGGCGTAGGCTTCCTGCCATTCCTGTATCCTGCTTCCCATCCGGATGCCCCTGTGGATACGAGCCATCTCGTCGAGCCAGCTTCGCGCCGCCTCTCCCTCCCGCGTGAGATGGAGCCGCAGTTCCTGCAGCCTCCCCTGGAGACCGTCCCATTGCCGCAGGAAGGCGTTCAAATCTCTGCGCGTGAGAAGTATCTTGGAGGATAATTCCTCGAAGGGATCGAGCAGCGCCTTGGCCCTGGCCGGAAGCGTCGCCTTGGCATCGCTGTAGGCCTTCTGCCATTCCGCGATCTTGAGCGCCTGCCATATCTCTCCCTGAATCCTCTGCGCCTCTTCGAGCCATCTTTCTTCCTTTTCGCTCTTCTTGCGTGTCTGGAGCCAGACCTCTTCCATCTCTTTAAAGAACTTCGTCCAGGAGATGAAGAGCTGGAAGACTTCCTTGGAGCGCTTCCAGAGATGGACCGGCAGAGGATCGACGGCGAATCCGGACCTGCGCGCCAGCCGGTCCTTCAATCTGAAGAAGCCGGCAATCATCGGGTGCTCTTTTTCGATCAGGGCGGCGTTTTTGTACCAGAAAAAGACCGACATGAGATTCCAATAGACCTTGGGGTTATGGTTCCAGCGCGACAGGATCTTGATCATGTTTTCTTTGCTGTAGAACATTTTCCAGGCATCCGTGTAGGCCTGGGTCCATTCCCCGGCCGTCATATTGGGGTGTTTGATGGTCGCATGGAAGGAATCGCGCTTGTTGAAATCGGGGTCCATCCACTCGCCGCGCTTTTTCATCTCGCGGTGGTCGTGGGAGCCGGGCAGGGGAGTCAACATGAAAAAGGAGGCCTGGTCCGGCTGGATGACGTCCATGAGATAGTGGATATCCTGCGGCACCTGCTCTTTGGTATCGAACGGGAGACCGATGATGTACCCGGTGTGGACGACCACTCCGGCGTCGTGCCATTCTTTGATGATATTTTGATATTCCCCTACGTGGTTTTGGCCTTTTCCTTCGGCCTTGAGGTTCTGGGGATTGACGCTCTCCATCCCGATAAAGACCTGAGTGCAGCCCGCTTCGGCGGCCAGGCGCACGAAGTCCTTCGGCTTGCGGGCGAGATCCACCTGCATCATGAAGGAGATTTTGATCCCCTCCCTCCGTATCTTGATGATTTCTTCGAAGGTCTCGCGCCAGAGTTTTTTACGGGCGAAGTTATCGTCCGTGAAAAAATAGAAGGAGACCCCGTGCTCGCGATAGTTCAGGCGCAGCAGCTCGGCGATGCTCTCGGGGCTGCGCTCGCGCATCTTGCGCCCCTGGACATTGATGATGGTGCAGAAGGAGCAGGCGAAGGGACAGCCGCGCGACGTATCCGCGGTCCCAAAGGTAGGCTTGGCAAAGTGGCGCATCGTCTTGGGGCTGATGCGGGGAAGCGGCGCGTTGCCGATGTCGACGAGGTTTTGCAGGTCTTGGGCGAAGGAATAGATCGGCTTTAACCGGCCGTGCAGCGCGTCCGCCAGGATTTTCGCCCAGTCATCTTCGACTTCGCCGGACACGATCGAGATGGATTCTCGGACCAGCGCCTGGATTTCAGGCTCCTGCTCTCCCAGCATGTTGACCGTGCCGCTGGTGTGGAAGCCGCCCATGATGACGTCGATCCCGGCCGCCCGGAACCGGCGGCCCAGGTCAAAGGCCCTCGGAAACTGGTTGGTCTGGACGCCCACCAATCCCACGACGAGCTTGGTGGAAGGGCGGCGGCTCCAGCGGATGATTTTTTTTACCGGGACTTTCTCCGTGGTCTCGTCAAAAGTGATGATCTCGATCTTGAGGTCGCCGAAGACGCGATTTTTTTTCACCTCTTCCGTGAGGCCGTTCAGGACGTTGAGCGTGTTGCTCGGCAGCACGCCCTTCCAAAAACGAATGACGTAGCCGTCATCGTCATATTTCGAGGGTTTGATCAGGACGATGCGGAATCTCTTGGACGGGAGCTTCGGCGCGGGCGCACAGGCCGGCTCGCGCCCGCTTGTAAGTTGGGCTAACATATTTTATAGATAGAAAAATTCTACAGGAATTTGACAGACTTTAACAGCCACCCCTGGTTATGTCAAGGATTTTTTGGAGAAATTCGCTCGCAACGAGCCGGCACTCTGGATGATCCAACTGTTTCGCGTCTCGAAGATCTACCCTCCCAATTATCCCGCCTTGACGGATATCCATCTCCACATCGAAAAGGGAGAATTTGTCTTTGTCAGCGGCCCGAGCGGCGCCGGCAAGACCACCCTCTTGAGGCTCCTTTTCCGCGAAGAGGAGGCCACGGAGGGGCAGATCATCGTGAATGGCCGGAACATCACGCGCTTAAACGGCGCGAGGGTCGCGCGCCTGCGCCAGGCGATCGGCCTGGTCTTTCAGGAATTCAAGCTGCTTCCGAGCATGAGCGCGCTGGAGAATGTCGCCCTGGCCGCCGAGGTGGTGGGGATGTCGCGAACAGAAAGCCGGCGGCGGGCCTTTCACCTGCTGCGGGAGCTGGGGCTCAAGGACAAGCATGATGCGCGTCCGCCCACCCTTTCGGGAGGGGAGCAGCAGAGGGTGGCCATCGCGCGCGCGCTGGTGAATGATCCGATCCTGGTGCTGGCCGACGAGCCCACCGGGAACCTGGACGCGGAGATGGCGGAGGAGACCATGCGGCTCTTTTTGAAGATCCATGAGAAGGGGACCACGATCATCATCGCCACCCACGACTCGGGGCTGCTCCGACGCTTCCAGCACCGGGTGGTGCTCCTGCAGAGGGGCCGGCTGATGGCCGATTCCAAGACCGCCGGTCGATCGATGGTGAGTAAGGTCGAACCATGAAACTTGCTCAGGCCCTCTTCGTCCTCCGGCGCGTTCTCAGGAGTCTGCGTGAGCTCGTCTGGACCCATTTGCTGACCTCCGGGACCATGGCGATGACCCTCTTTATTTTTGGCGGCTTCCTTCTGATCCAGGAAAATCTCCAGGGTCTGCTGCGCGGTTGGGGGAGCCGAATCCAGATCTTCGCCTATCTGGAGAACGGTCTTTCCCCTGCGGATCTCCAGTCGCTGGCGGCCGAGGTCCGCGCCTATCCCGAGGTGGAGAGCGTCCGCTTTGTTTCCAAGACGGAGGCCTGGGAGAGCTTTAAAAAGACTCTCGGGACCCAGTCCGGCGTTCTCGAGGGGCTGCCGCCCGACATCCTGCCTTCCTCCCTGGAGATCGCGCTCCAGAGGGCCCATCGGCAGCGCGCCTCCGTGGCCGGCATCGCGCAAAGGCTGCGCGGGATAAAGGGAGTCGGCGAGGTCGAATATCCCGACGAATGGATAGAAAAGTTGAGCCTGCTGGTGCTCGGGGTACAGTGGGCCAAGTGGATTTTGGGGGGCTTCCTTTTTCTCGCCACGATGCTGATCGTGGGCAGCACGGTGAAGCTGGCGATTCTCGCGCGCAAGGACGAGATTGAGATCATGCAGCTGGTCGGCGCCCCGGCCGGGCTCATCAAGGCGCCTTTCATCGTCGAGGGCATGGTCCAGGGCATCGTCGGCGCCTCGCTCGCGCTCGGCGTCCTTTGGCTTCTGTATCTCCTGGCGAGGTATCACCTCCCCGCATCTTTGGCCATTCTTCCTTCCGGCGACCAGCTCCAGTTCCTCGACGCCGCGGCGGCCTCGCTGCTCGTTTTTCTCGGCTGGCTGCTCGGGGCCGGCGGGAGTTGGTTTTCTCTCAGGAGGTTCTTGAAGACATGGTGAGGAGCCTCCGGCGCCGAAGAGCGACCCGGATCTTGTCCGCCTCCATCCTGGCGGCTTCGCTGGCCCACGCAGCGGAGACCGGGAAGGAATTGGAGGGGATCAAGAAGAAGATCGCCAAAGAGAAGCAAGCGATCACCAAGGTGCAGAAAAAAGAGGGCTCGGTCCTCCAGGGCCTGCAGAAGATCGAAGAGTCGCTCGAGAGAAAAAACGGCGAGCTCAAGAAGATCAATTCGAAATTAGAGTCCATTCTGGCGGACCTGCAGAGAAAAGAAGAGGAGGCGGAGAAGATCGGCTCCTCGCTGCGGGCCCGACGGGAGCTTTTGAAGAAGCGGGCGCGGGCGGTTTACAAATGGCAGAGGGGCGGGAGCCCGTTCGTTCTCCTCAACGGCAGCCTGTCCGCGACCGAGCTCGTGCAGCGCAAGCGTTATCTGGAGCTGACGCTCGCCTACGACCAGGACCTGGTGCGGTCTCTGGGCGCGGAATCGGCGCGCCGGGAGAGCCTGCGCCGGGAACTGCTCAAGAAGCGGCAAGACGTGGACGAGCAGAGGAAGGTCCTGGTGGAGGTCAAGGAATCGATCCGCGTGGAGAGAGAGAAGAAGAGGGAGATCCTCGCCGGTCTCAGGCGGGAGAAGGACAGTCATGTGCGCGCCCTCAAAGAATTGCAGCAGGCGGCCCTGCGCCTGCAAAAGATGATGGACGAGATCAGCCGAAAAACCCCGGCGCGGCCCGCCCCGGCGGGCGCCGGCTTCGAGGCCATGAGAGGCAGGCTGGAATTCCCGGTGCGCGGCGAAATGATGGCCGGGTTCGGCAGGACCAGACATCCGGAGTTTTCCGCCGAGCTGTTCCGCAAAGGGATCGATTTCGAGGCGCCGATCGGGGAGCAGATCAGGGCGGTCGACGCGGGCAAGGTGGTGTTCGCGGATCGCTTCTCGGGGTACGGCAAGATGATGATTGTCGATCATGGCCAGAGGTATTATTCGGTTTACGCCCATCTCTCCGATCTCCTGAAAAAGCCCGGTGAGGCGGTGCAACGGGGCGAGGCCATAGGCCTGGTCGGGGACAGCGACTCGCTGGCCGGGGCCCGGCTTTACTTCGAGATCCGCAAAGACGGCAAGCCCGTCGACCCGCTTCCCTGGTTCAAAAAGCGATAGATATTTGCCGGAATTTGAGATACATTATCAGGTCGAGCGTCTAAATCATTCAGGAGTCACCCCATGAAGCTGTTTAACAAGCATCGATCTTCGTTCCTTCTGCTGCTGATCGGCCTCGGTCTCGGTATGTTGATCAGCGGTCAAGGACAGGTAAGCGCCGTTCCCAAGGAAGACTATGAAAGCCTGGAGGCCTTCACCAATATCCTGGCGATTGTCAGGAAGAACTACGTGGATGAGGTCCAGACCAAGGATCTGATCAACGGGGCGATCAACGGCATGCTCAACGGCATGGATCCCCACAGCGCCTACTTGACCCCGGAGCTCTATAAAGAGCTGCAGATGGACACCCAGGGAAGGTTCGGCGGGCTGGGAATCGAGATCACGGTGCGAAACGGGATTCTCACGGTGGTTTCGCCGATCGAGGACACCCCCGCCTTCCGGGCCGGGATCAAGTCCGGCGACCAGATTCTCAAGATCGAAGGCGAGTTCACCAAAGATATGAGTCTCATGCAGGCGGTTAAGAAGATGCGGGGTCCCAAGGGGACCAAGCTCAACCTGTCCGTCAAAAGGGAAGGCGTGACGGATCTTTTGGACTTCAGCATCGTGCGCGACACGATCCGGGTGCAGAGCGTCCGCAGCCGTCTGCTTGAGGAGGGCTACGTCTACGTCCGTCTGGCGCAGTTTCAGGAGCGGAGCGACCGGGATCTGCAGCGGGCGCTGGAGAAGCTGGCGTCGGAAAAAGCGGGGATCCGGGGTCTGGTGCTGGACCTGCGCAATAACCCCGGAGGGCTCTTGACCCAGGCAGTGCGGGTGGCCGATCTCTTTCTCGAGTCGGGCATGATCGTTTACACCGAAGGGCGGCTGGAAAACCAGAAGCAAAAGTATTTTGCCCGAAAAGAGGGCTCGTGGACCGAGTTCCCGATCGTGGTGCTGGTCAACGGGGGCAGCGCCAGCGCCTCCGAGATCGTCGCCGGGGCGCTGCAGGATCATAAGCGCGCCGTGATTCTGGGCACGAAGACATTCGGCAAGGGATCGGTTCAGACCATCCTGCCTTTGGACGATAATTCCGCGCTGCGGCTCACCACCGCGCGCTACTACACCCCCAAGGGCCGCTCCATCCAGGCCACGGGCATCGTCCCGGATATCGTTATGGAGAGTGTGCCGCTGCAGGAATCCAAGGCCGAGGAAAAGAAACGGCTGGGCGTGAGGGAAGAGAACCTTCCCGGCCATCTGCAGAACCAGAAGGAGCAAAAGGAAAAAGAGAAACCGGCGCAGCCGGAGCGGGAAGAGGGCGGTGAGAACGACGCCCAGCTGAGACGCGCCCTGGAATTGCTGAAAGGCTGGGATGTCTTCAAACAGCTGGTCCAGAAGAAGGCCGGCTAGCCTCGTTACCAGTTACTGGTTATTCGTTGACTCGTCAAAGTGATTCGATCAGCGAGCGCACGATTAACGAATACACGAGTAGCGATTAACCAACGTGCGGTCTCATTAGCCCTCCTTCCGGAGGGCTAATCGTTTTGTGCGGCCGGAACGACAGAAACAGGTGGGTGACATGAAGGAAACGGGCCCGGCCGAACTGCCGCTGTTCTCCGAGGAGAGGGCCTTCCTGACCGTAAGCGAGCTCACCCAGATCATCAAGGGGACGCTCGAAAGAGAGCTGGAGCCCTGCTGGGTGGTCGGCGAGATCTCCAATTTCCGCATACCGCCTTCCGGCCATCTCTATTTCACGCTCAAAGACGATAAGAGCCAGATTTCCGCCGTCATGTTCCGGCGCCAGGGACAGGGCCTCGGCTTTCAGCCCGAGAACGGCATGGAGGTTTTCTGTTTTGGCCGGGTCAGCGTCTACCCGGTGCGCGGCGACCTCCAGCTCTACGTCGAAAGCATGGAGCCGAAGGGGCGGGGGGCTCTCTATCTGGCATTTGAGCAGCTCAAGAAGAGGCTCGCCGAGGAAGGGCTGTTCGCCGTCGAGAGGAAGCGGCCGTTGCCGTTCCTGCCCGCGTCCATCGGTCTGGTGACTTCGCTGCAAGGGGCGGCGCTGCGGGATATGCTGCGCATTCTGGGCGATCGGTTTCCGGACCGTCGCATCGTGATCCGTCCGGTCAAAGTTCAGGGCGACGGGGCGGCGGCGGAAATCGCCGGCGCCGTCACGGAGCTCGGCCGCTCGGGTGAGGTGGAGGTGATGATCGTCGGTCGCGGGGGAGGCTCCTTAGAGGATCTCTGGGCCTTCAACGAAGAGGTGGTGGCCCGGGCGATTTTTGCCGCCGGAGTTCCCGTCATCTCCGCGGTGGGGCACGAAATAGATTTTACCATCGCGGATTTTGTCGCCGATCACCGGGCGCCGACTCCCACGGCCGCCGCCGAAATGGTCGTTCCCCGAAAGGCCGATCTGATGGAACGCGTCGAGGAGCTGCGCGGTCGCCTGCTGCGGGAAATTCAGGGCAGGCTCGATCAGGAGCGGGAGGCTTGGGCCGGACTCGCGCGCAGGCTGGCGGATCCCCGCCGGCGCTTGCAGGAGAATCAGATGCGCCTCGACGAGCTTTCCCTGGCTCTCGGGCGCCGTTTTCAGGACCATTTGGACCGGCTGAAGAGCCGGTTGACCCAGGGCGTCGGCCGGCTCTCCAGTTTGAGCCCCCTGGCGGTCCTGGAGCGGGGTTACAGCATCGCTCACAAGATGCCGGAGGGCTTGATCATAAAGGACTCGGCCCCTCTCAAGATCGGCGACCTTCTACGCATTACTTTCGCGCGCGGAAAGTCTCTTTGCCGGGTGGAAGAGAAGGAATAGTCCCGGTATGGGCGCCGCCGGACTGGTTTTGTCGGTTGGGTTTTTTTTATCGGTCTCTTCGCTCGCCGGCGGCTCCGAATGGAGCGTCGTGGTCACGCCGGCCGGGGTTTCGCAAGGGGGGGTCGTCAGGATCCAGGTGGCCGGCGAGGAGATCCAAACAATGAAAGGGCGGCTCGGTCATCGGGAGATTCCCTTTTTTGGCGGCCGGGGTGTTTTCTCGGCGCTCATAGGCGTGGATCTGGAGGAGAGTCCGGGGGCCGCAGGGCTGGTGCTGCAGGGATGGAGCAGAAGCGGCGAGAGCAAGGAGAGAAAAGTTACGCTTCAGGTGAGGAAAAAAAAGTTTCCCCAGGAAAAGCTCTCCGTTCCCGCCAGTTTTGATCGCATCGACGAGGCGACGAAAAGGAGGATCGACAGGGAACAGGAGCAGCTGAACGGACTCTGGACGGCTTCCAGCCTTGAGCGCTGGTGGGAAGGGGCCTTTCTGGCTCCGGTGTCCGGAGGCGTCACTTCACCGTTCGGCCTGCGCAGGATCGTTAACGGGCTGCCGCGATCTCCTCACGGTGGAGTGGACCTGAAGGCCTCTTTGGGCGCCGAGGTCTTGGCCGCCAATCACGGGCGGGTGGCGCTGCGCGAGGAATTTTTTTTCAGCGGCAAGAGTATCGTTCTGGACCACGGGGGCGGTCTCTATACGATGTACTTTCATCTGGACGAGTTTCATGCGGGCAAGGATGCCCAGGTCCGCAAAGGGGATCTGATCGGCAGGGCCGGAATGACCGGCAGGGTAACGGGACCGCATCTCCATTGGGGCGTGCGGCTGAACGGGGCAAGAGTGGACCCGTTTGAGTTAATAGCTGCGGTCAAATAGCAATCAGCTCTCGGCAATCAGCTCCCTGATCGGGGCTGAAGGCTGACCGCTGACGGCTGAAAGCGGGATACGCCATGGCGAAAAAAGATGCCGCGAACAAGAAATTCGAGACGGCCCTCGAGGAGCTGGAGAAGGTGGTGGAGCGGCTCGAATCCGGCGAGCTTTCTCTGGAAGATTCGCTGGCCGCTTTCGAGGAGGGAGTCCGGTTGGTCAAGTACTGCAATCAGAAACTGACCGAGGTCGAGAAAAAGATCGAATTGCTCGTGAAAGACAAAGAGGGAAAGCTCCAGCTCAGAGCGCTCGCCGATGTCGGAGAGGAAGACGGCGAGGAGGACTCCTAGGCCGTGGCCGTCTTCGATATCCAGATCTATCTTAAAGAGCGGAAGTCTCTGGTCGATCGCGCCCTCGACCGCTACCTCAAGGGCTCGGAAAAACAGCCGCAGGCGCTTCACCGGGCGATGCATTACGGCGTCTTCCCCGGGGGAAAAAGACTCCGCCCTATCCTGGTGCTGGCCGCGGGCGAGCTTTTCGGAGGAAGGCGCGGATTGCTGCTTCCCTTCGCGTGCGCCCTCGAGCTCATCCATGCCTACTCCATCATCCACGACGATCTTCCGGCGCTCGACAACGACGACCTGAGAAGAGGCGTCCCCGCCAACCACAAGATGTTCGGGGAAGGAATAGCCCTGCTGGCGGGAGACGCGCTCTTGACCGAGGCGTTTCATCTGATGTCCCGTCCCCAGGTGGCGCGGGGCTTGAAGCCGAAGACGGCGCTGGAGGTGATGCACGAAATCGCCCGTGCCGCCGGCGCTGGCGGTATGGTCGGAGGGCAGGCCGTAGACCTCGAGGCCGAGGGGCGAGAGGCGGATATCGCGACGGTCGAGTATATCCATGTGCGCAAAACCGGAGCTTTGATTCAGGTGGCGGCCCGGGTCGGCGCCAAGATCGGCGGGGCGAACGCGAAGGCATTGCGCAGAATCAGCCGCTACGGCGACTTCCTCGGCCTGGCTTTTCAGATCGCCGATGACATCCTGGATGCCGCAGGACAGGACGGCGGCA
>JACPDC010000246.1 GCA_016184235.1 Deltaproteobacteria bacterium
TCCATCCAGCGGCGCCACCAGAAGATCATCGAGGAGTGTCCCGCCCCCGGCCTGGATTATAAGCTGCGCCGCAATATCGGCAGGGTCGCCATCCAGGGCGCCCGGGCGGTGGGCTACGTGGGAGTCGGGACGTTGGAATTCCTTCTCGACCGGCAGAGGGATTTTTATTTTTTGGAGATGAATACCCGTCTCCAGGTGGAGCACTCCGTCACCGAAAGGGTGGTGGGCATCGATCTGGTGAAGGCCCAGATCGAGGTGGCCGCCGGCGCCTATCTGCCCTGGCGCCAGCGGCACATCGCGCCGACCGGACATGCCATCGAGTGCCGCATCTACGCTGAGGATCCCGAGAACGACTTCATGCCCTGCCCGGGAAAGATCGAAGGGCTCCGGCTCCCTGAGGGGCAGGGGGTGCGGAACGATTGCGGGGTGTACGAAGGGGCGGAGGTGCCCATCTATTATGACCCGATGATAGCGAAGCTCGTCATCTGGGGTGAGAACCGGGTGGAGGCGATCCTGCGGACGCGCCGCGCCCTGCGTGAATACCAGGTGCGGGGGATCAAGACCAACATCCCGTTCCACCAATGGATACTGCGCCACCCGCGCTTCATGGCCGGGGATTTTAACACCGGATTCATCGACGAGGAGTACCGCTTCAAGCGCCAAGAAGAGGTTTATCCGCACAAGGATATCGCCCTGGCTTCGGCGGCGATCGCGGCTTTACATAGGGAGCAGGAACGGGCCCTCCGGCTGCTGGAAAAGGGGGCCGCAGAGAAATCCAACTGGCGGGAAGCGGGGAGGAGGGCGACGCTGCGCTCGGCAGCGTTCCCGGTTAAAGGATTCAAAGGGTTGAAGGGTTAAAGGGATGGCTTTTATCGCCAAGCTGGGGGCGCGGAGCTACACGGTCGAGATCGAAGAGGTCGGCAGATCGCTGTACCGCGTCGCCGTGGACGGAAACGAGTTTCTCGTCGACGGCAAAAAGACCGGCCTCACCAATTATTCCCTGATCGTCGACAACCGCTCTTTCGAGGTGGACGTGGATACCACCGAGGACGAATACCGCGTCCTCGTGGACGGCAGGAGTTATCACGTGGATCTCGTAGACGAGCGGCGGGTGCGTTTGGGCGGCGCGCAGCCCGGGATCCAGCTTGAGGGGCGCCAGCAGGTGTCGGCGCCCATGCCGGGAAAGGTCATCGCGGTGCTGGTGGGGGAGGGCGACAGGGTGGAGAAGGGGCAGGGTTTGGTGATCGTCGAGGCTATGAAGATGGAAAACGAGGTGCGCAGCCCGATCGCCGGCGAGGTCAGAGAGGTCCGGGTAAAGGCGGGCGACGCCCTGGAGGCGGGCGCGCTCCTCGTGGTCGTGGAATAGCGCCCCGCAGGCCGCTCTCCTGAAACAATTTTCTTGTCAAGATGATTTCTTTCGTGTTATAGACGCATCAGGAATGGTTCCAAAGAAGATTTTTCTCACCAAGGGAGTCGGCGTCCACAAAGAAAGGTTGGCTTCGTTCGAGCTTGCGCTGCGCGCCGCGGGGCTGGCTCACTGCAACTTAGTCCTCGTCTCGAGCATCTACCCGCCGGGATGCAAGATCATCTCCAGAGAGGAAGGTTTGAAACTGCTCCGGCCCGGCGAGATCGTATTCGCCGTTTACGACCGTGAGAGCAGCAATGAGCCCAACCGCCTGGTGGCGGCTTCGGTCGGGCTGGCGATCCCGGCGGAGCCGACCATGCACGGGTACCTCTCCGAGCATCACGCCTTTGGCGAGACCGACGAGAGGGCGGGGGAATACGCCGAAGACCTGGCCGCGAGCATGCTTGCGACAACCCTGGGAATCGAGTTCAACCCCGACTCGGACTGGGACGAGCGCGAGCAGCTCTTCAAGATGTCGGGCAAGATCGTGCGCACCTCCAACATCACGCAATCCGCGGTCGGGAACAAAGACGGGCTTTGGACCACCACTTTCGCCGCCGCTGTTTTCATCCCCGAAGACAACGTCAGCAATAACGAAAGTAAAGATAACAAGTAACTGCTAGCGATCAGCCGTCAGCCTTCAGCTCTGAACCCCGACCCCCTGTTTTAACTTATTGCTGACAGCTTCTTTGCTGATGGCTGAATGCTATTTTGCCCTGGCGAAGTACGACACGCCGATGCTGACGCCGTAGAGAAGCAGGAGCGGCACTGCCAGGAGGACCTGGGCGATGAGGTCGGGCGGCGTGAGGATCGCCGCCAGCAGGAAAATCACAATCAGGGCGTAGCGGAACTGGCCGATGAGCAGGCGGTGGTGGATCAACCCGATGCGCGTCAAGAAGTAGGAGAGAACCGGCAGTTCAAAGATGAGCCCGAAGGCTAGAATCAAATCGGCGGAAAAAGAGAGGTATTCGCCGATTCGGATGGCCGGCCGAATCCGGATGGCCTGGTAGCGGCCGAGAAAGAATCCGAACCCGGCGCTAAAGACCGCCTCGTAGCAAAACCACGCGCCGAGAAGAAAGAACAAGGTCCCGAACAAAACGAAG
>JACPDC010000247.1 GCA_016184235.1 Deltaproteobacteria bacterium
CGTCCAGCCTCTTTTGGGCCAGCTCTTCGAGTCTCTTTTTCTCCTGTTCCGCCTTGAGGGCAATCTCCGCCGCCTTCTTTCGCTCCTCCTCAAGCTGCTTTTTGAGGGCCTGTTCCGACGCCGACGGGCCTCGGCCTTCGTAGAAAAGGGTTCGGGCCTCCTGGCGCGCCTCGCCCTTCGTGTCGAGGGCGGTGACGATCAGGACGTTCCGCCCCTCGTTGAGCTTGAGCGGAACCTCAAAGAGCAACTCATTCCTGGGTCCGCTCCGCTCTCCTCTCGAGGCGACTTCCGTGCCGTTTACGGCCACGGTAACGCGGGCGACGCCTTTGCCGCTGGTCGCCTTTCCGGCCAGAACGATGCTCTCGCGATCGAAGCGCGCTTGATCCTTAGGCTCCCTCAGGGCGAGGTCAAGCGGCGCCATCTCCGGGCGGTCAATGGCCACAACCGCCCAATTCATCCCTTTGAAGCGCGCCACTGCCGCGCGCCTGGGGGACCGACCTGAAACGAATAATGAATCTTAAAGGCCTTGAAGCTCCCGGCCGGGACTTGAACGTCCTCGTAGGATTCCACTTCCCAGTTGACATAGATACGGTTGAAGCCGCTTTGCAGAGTCTGCCACTCGATCTGCCGAGAGCCTTTTTTTCCTACTTCTAGCGGCCACTCCAGCGGTAGCGAGGGGTGGAACTCAAGCAAGCCGGTCGGCCCTTCCGCCTTGACGAGACCGAGATCCTTGTTAAGGCGGATTTCCCGGCGGCCCTCGCCACTGAAGATGTAGATATCATTCTCGATCCTGATCAGCTCGAATACTCCCGACGGGGGAATCCACTTGTCTCCGATGGCATAGGTCGGCCGCTCGGCCCGAGGAGTCTGGGCTAGGGTAGGAACCGAGAAGAGTAGAACGGAAAGCGCCGCAATCAGGGAAAGCAGCTGCATAAAATCTAATGCTACGCCAATGCGCGAATCCTGGCAAGAGCTCGCTACTCGACCGGCGCCCTGGGCGCGACCGACACGCCGCGAATGCCGGCCTTCTCGATCGCCCGGGCGACCAGCCCCGAGGCTTTTACCTCCTCGATGAATTCGCGCAGATACTTCGCGCCGGCCTCGCGCCCTTTCGGAATGCCGAGGGCCTGGTGAATCGCCATGAACCGGCCGTCGAGCACGCGCGATCCGGGAAGCCTCGCGGCGCTCGCGACGAGCGTTTGCTTCACTCCGGCGAAGACCTCGGCTTTGCCGGCGGCGAGCAGCTCGAAGGCCGCGTTGGGGTCGGGCGCGTGCACCAGCTGGGCATGTTGCAGGCTGCGGCTCAAATACAGATCGTAAGCGCTCTTGGCCGCCAAGGCGACGCGCACTCCCTTGCGGTCGACCTCCGCGATGGTGCGCAGCGGCGATCCGGCCGGCACCAGGTATGCGCCTTCGATCTCTATATAGGGGGCGGTGAAGCTGATCTCGCCTGCGCGCCCCGGCTCGACCGCGAGGAAGGCGATGTCCCAGGCGCCCGCCTTCAGCGCCTCGACCATTTTGCCCGCCGCCTCGTAGCCGACCAGCTCGACGGACGCGCCGATCCGCCTGCCAAGCTCCCGCGCCAGATCGACGGCCACGCCGCTGAGCTCTCCGCCGCCCGGATCTCTGGTCGCGAGCACGGGGTTTCCATAGTTGATTCCGACGCGCAGCTTGCCGGTCGGCGCGAGATCGGAAAGTACCGAATGTTGCCCATCTCTTGAAGCAGATCGTCCGTTATCTTTTTGCCGCGCAGGACATTCTCGGCGCGCCTGGCCCGAAGAATAGTCGGGGCGACCGAGTTGAGAGCCAGGCGGATATCCTCGCAGTGATCGTTTTGCGCGCGCATTGTGAGCGCGACTCCGACCGTGGCGAAGTCCTCTTCGCTTCTGGGCAGGAACTTGATGTGCGCCCAGCCGAGCCCTTTTGCCGCGGGCGGGACATGGATCTCCGTGAGAATCTCTCCCGGCCGTATGGCGGTCTCGTAGTAGTCGACGAAGAACTCTTCCAGGGGCAGCGTCCGGCCGCCCCGGCTGCCCGTCAAGGTGATCTCGGCGTCGAGAGCGATCAGGGAGGCTCCCGGATCGGTCAGGGGATCGCCCTGGCAGAGATTTCCGCCGATGGTTCCCATGTTGCGGATCCTCGGCTGCGCGACTTTGCGAAAGGTCTCGTGGAGCAGGGGATAGCGGCTTCGGACGACGGCTGAAAGCTCGATCTCGCGATGGCGCGCGCCGGCGCCGATTCTCAAGCCGTCGTTTTCACTATGGCGTATGTAGCTGAAGTCGGGAATTTTCTCCAGACTGATCACCACCCCCGGCTTCAAGAGACCGAGGCGCATCCATATGACCAGCGCGGTTCCTCCGGCGATGAGCTTGGCGTCGTCGGGATGCCGCTCGAGCAGATCGCACGCCTCCTTGAGGCTCCCGGGCTCGACATATTCGAAGGTCACCATGTTACGTAGCTATCAGCATTCAGCCGTCAGCTTTCAGTTTGTTTCTTCTTACTGACCGCTGATGGCTGTTCGCTGAGCGCTTTTAAGACTTTTTCCGGCGTGATCGGGAGGGTCTTGATCCTTATCCCCACGGCGTCGAAGATCGCGTTGCTGATCACCGCGGCGGTCGGGTCCATGCCGAGCTCGCCGAGTCCCTTGGCGCCGAATGGACCTGTAGGCTCGTAAGAATCCGCGAACGCGTGCTCCAGCGGGGGCATGTCGCGCATGGAGGGAATCCGGTAGTCGGAAAAGTTCGGATTGACCGGCCGGCCATCCTCCATCTTCAGCCCTTCGATCAGGGCGTAACCGAGCCCCTGCGCCACGGAGCCCTCTACCTGGCCTTCGGCCCCGATGGGATTGATTACCGTGCCGCAGTCGGAGGCCGCCACGTACTTCAACACCTTGACCTGCCCGGTCTCGCGGTCGACTTCCACCTCCGCGGCCTGGCAGCCGAAGTTGTAGGCGCCGGACTCGTTGCCGTAGCGGGTCGCGTCCTGCAACACTGAATCGGCATCGAAGCTCCCCGAGGCGACGATCGGCGCGCCGCCGCGGCGGAAGAGGCGCGCGCGCGCGACATCGCCGACGGTGACGGATTTCGCCTCCGACCCTCTGACGAAGATGCGGCCGTCCTTGGAGGCGAGGTCGTCCGGACTGGCCTCGAGCATCTCCGAGGCGGTCTCGAAGAGCTGCTGCTTCACCTTCTGGGCCGCGTCCCGGACCGCGTTGCCTCCTATGTAGGTGACCCGGCTGCCGAAGGCGCCGAGGCAGAAGGTCGTGAGATCGGTGTCGGCCTGGGAGATCTCGACGTCCTCCAAGGGAACGCCGAGCTCCTCGGCGGCGATCTGGCACATCGCGGTGCCGGCCCCCTGGCCGACCTCGCCTTCGCCGCTGAGGATCAGCGCCCTGCCGTCCTCGTTGATTTTGATGGTCGCCGAGCCGCCGTCATAGTCGCCGAAGTGGCGCTTGCCGCTGACGTGCACGGTGCAGGCGAGTCCGAGGCCGCGGCCGGGGGTCTTTTGCGCGCGCTTCTGTTTCCACTCCATCATTTGTTCGACCTTGTCGATGCACTGCTTGAGCTCGCAGCTGTTGACCCGGTTCCCGTGCGGCGACACGTAGCCCGGCTCCGCGGCGTTAAGACGCGCTATCTCCAGCGGGTCGATGCCGAGATCGTGCGCCGCCTTGTCGATCGCCTGCTCCACGGCCCATTCCGCCGACGGATTGCCGAAGCCCCGGAAGGCGCCGGTCGGGATCTTGTTCGTGTACACCAGGTAGGCCTGGGTCTTCACATCGGAGTACTTGTAGCAGGTATCGTGGCGCAGGGCGGCGACGCCGGTAATGGCGGGCGCCTTGCCGGAATAGGCGCCGTTATCGGCGACCACGCGTATATGCTTCGCCCGGATGCGGCCGTCTTTTTTGAATCCCATCTTCACCCAGATCTTCATGTTGACCCGCGGGCGGGGACCGGCG
>JACPDC010000248.1 GCA_016184235.1 Deltaproteobacteria bacterium
ACTTAATCTCGACTTTGCCTCCCACCTCTTCGATCTTCTTTTTAATCGTCTCGGCCTCAGCCTTGGCGACTCCCTCCTTCACCGGCTTGGGCGCTCCATCGACCAGATCCTTCGCCTCCTTCAGCCCTAGACCGGTGAGCTCGCGCACCACCTTAATGACCTGGATCTTCTTATCCCCCGTCTCGGTCAGGATCACGTTGAATTCCGTCTTCTCCTCCTGGGCCGCCGCGGGTCCCGCCTGGGCCGCCGCAACCGCCACCGGCGCCGCCGCGCTGACGCCGAGCTCGCCTTCCAGCTCCTTCACCAGAGCCGCCGCGTCCATAAGCGTCATGCTCTTGATGTATTCTTTCACCTGTTCTCGCGTTACTTCTGCCATGGGTCTTTCCCCTTTCTATGAATTTCAAATTCAAAATCTAAAAGCTAAGCCTCCGATTTTCCTTTGCGCAGTGTTTCCAGAAGCCGGACCATTCTCGCACCCGGCTCTTGGATCAGACGAAGGAGCTGGACCGCAGGGGCCTGCATCAGGGCAAGCAGCTTGGCCTGCAGCTCGGGGCGGCTAGGCATCCGGGCCAAGACCTTGACCTTGGCCTGATCCATGAACTCGCCCTCAAGCAACCCCCCTTTGATGGTCAGCTTCTCGTTCTCCTCGACAAACTTCACCAGGGTTTTGGAGAGCACGACCGGATCGTCGTAACCGAATACCCAGCCGGTCGGACCCTCCAGCAAACGATCCAACGAACCGTACGCGGTGTCCTTCAGCGCGCGTCGCACCAAGGTGTTCTTAATCACCTGATATTCTCCCGATGCCTGACGGATCTCCCGACGCAGCCGCGTCATCTGCGCCACGGTCAATCCCCGATATTCCGTAACGATGGCCATCTTGGCCGCTTTAAACTTTTCTTGAACCGCCGCGACCGTTTTGGCTTTTTCTTCGAGATTCAAAGCACTCGTTGCCAGTTCCGCCATTGCCGCTTCTCCTTGCCTACGCCGCCAGCGCCCGGACTTGAGACAGATCCAGCTTGACACCCGGCCCCATAGTCGTGGAAAGAGTAACCCCCAATACGTAATTGCCCTTGGCCGAGGCCGGCTTGGCCCTTAGGATCGAAATCAACACAGCCTTGGCATTGTCGAGCAGCTTCTCGGCGCCAAACGAAACTTTGCCGACGGGCACATGGACAATCCCCGCCTTGTCGACTCTAAACTCAAGCTTTCCGGCCTTGATTTCTTTCACCGCCTTGCCGATATCCTGGCTTACCGTCCCGGTTTTCGGGTTGGGCATCAGGCCCCGGGGGCCGAGGATTTTTCCGATCTTGCCCACCGCCCCCATCCGGCTCCGACAAAATCGGCGCCCGCTTCCTGAGCCTCTCTCTCCTTCTCCCCCTTCGCGAAAGCCAGGACTCGCACCGCCTTTCCCATCCCATGCGGCAAGACGACAGTCCCGCGGACATTTTGGTCCGCCTGTCTCGGGTCCACACCCAGCCGCACAGCCAAATCCACCGTCTCGTCGAATTTGGCCCGGGCGGTCTCATGGACCAGACGGAGTCCCTCTTCCAGCGGATACCTTTGGGTGCGATCCACCTTGGCGAACACGGCACGATAACTTTTTCCACTGCGTTTCATTTTGTCCCTCGTCGCTTAGCCTTCGATCTCCAGGCCCAAACTCCTCGCCGTTCCCTCGACCGTCTTCTCCGCTGCGGCTAAATCCTTGGCTGTAAGATCACGCAATTTGATCTGGGCTATTTCACGCACCTGGGCCCTGGTCACCTTTCCCACCTTCGTTTTGCCCGGCTCCCCCGACCCTTTCTCGATACCGGCCGCCTTCTTCAGCAGGACAGAAGCCGGAGGGGTCTTGGTAACGAACGTAAACGAGCGGTCCGCATAGACCGTCACGATCACAGGGATGATCATTCCCTGTTGCGATTGGGTGGCGGCATTGAAGGCCTTACAAAACTCCATAATATTGACCCCCCGTTGCCCCAACGCCGGCCCCACCGGGGGACTGGGATTCGCCTGACCTGCCGGGATCTGAAGCTTTATCTCGCCGATTACCTTCTTAGCCATAACTTTAACCGTTCAAATCGTTTAAGCCGTTTAAGTCGTTCAAACCGTTTGAACCGATTGAACGTGTTGAACGGTTTGAACTCATGTTTTTCAGTTGCGTTCCACTTGGACAAATTCCAATTCGACCGGCGTGGCGCGGCCAAAAATGCTGATCAGGACCCTCAGCTTGCCCTTGTCCGGCCGTACGTCCTCCACCACCCCGTTAAAGTCGGCGAAGGGACCATCGACCACCTTGACGCTCTCCCCCACGGAGAAAAGGACCCGAGGCTTAGGCTTGACAGCGCCCTCCTCCATCTGTTGCGTGATCGCCTTAACCTCCTCATCGGTCACCGAGGGCGCCTCGGACCATTCCGCTTGCTTTCCCTCTCCGACAAATCCCGTTACCTTGGGAGTCTCTTTGACGACATGCCACGTTTCCTTGTTGAGCTCCATTTGCACCAGGATGTACCCCGGGAAGAACTTCCGCGAAGAGGTTTTCTTTTTACCTTTGACCAGCTCCACTACTTTCTCCACCGGCACCAGGATCTCGCCGAAATATTCCTGCTTGCCGAGCGTCTTGATCCGCTCCTCCAGAGCCGCTTTGGCCTTCTGTTCGTAACCCGAGAACGTATGGACCACGTACCATTTTTTCGCCATATCGGAGAACCTAACTCAGGAATCTAGCTGACAAGCGCCTGAATAGCCCGCGTCAGGCCAAAATCTACCAAAGCCAGGAAGAGACCAATAATCAAAACCACGATCAGGACCACCGAGGTGGCGGCATACGTTTCTTTCCGTGTCGGCCAATGGACCTTCTTAATCTCCTGCCAGGCTTCCTTAAAAAACTCCGCCGAGTGCCCGAACGCATCTCGAACGCTCTGTATCCATTCTCCCATGAGGGCGCCGAACGCGATGAGATGGCGGGTCAGGCAGGACTCGAACCTGCAACAACCGGATTTGGAGTCCGGCGCTCTATCCAGTTGGAGCTACTGACCCCTGGCTCTCCTTTACAGTTTTACCTCTTTATGCAGGGTATGGCTCCGGCAGAAAGGACAGAACTTCTTAAACGCCAACTTGTCTGTAGTCGTTTTTCTGTTTTTCGTGTTCGTATAGTTCTTTCGCTTGCATTTATCACAGGCAAAGCCGATTAGCTCGCGCATGGCCTCCCCCTCTACTGGACATTATTGAATAATCTTGGTAACTACCCCTGCCCCGACCGTCCTGCCCCCTTCCCGGATTGCGAACCTCAAACCCTCGTCCATAGCAATCGGGGTGATCAGAGATATCTCCATGGTGACATTGTCTCCGGGCATGACCATCTCGGTCCCATCCGGTAATTTGACCACTCCGGTCACGTCGGTAGTGCGAAAATAGAACTGCGGCCGGTAGCCATTGAAAAACGGGGTATGCCTTCCCCCCTCTTCTTTCGTCAGCACGTAGGCCTCGGCGTTGAACTGGGTGTGCGGGGTGATGCTTCCCGGCTTAGCCAATACTTGTCCTCTTTCGACCTCTTCCCTTTTGGTCCCCCTAAGCAGGACTCCGATGTTGTCTCCAGCCCGCCCCTCGTCCAGAAGCTTGCGGAACATCTCAACCCCGGTGGCGACGGTCTTTTGGGTATC
>JACPDC010000042.1 GCA_016184235.1 Deltaproteobacteria bacterium
CGCTATCCCCACGAGATGAGCGGCGGCCAAAGACAGAGGGTGGGCGTCGCCCGCGCCCTCGCCCTCGAGCCCGAGTTCATCGTTTGCGATGAGCCCATATCCGCCCTGGATGTCTCCATTCAAGCGCAGATCATCAACCTCCTGGAGGAGCTGCAGGAACGCTTTTCCCTCACTTATCTTTTCATCGCGCACGATCTCTCAGTGGTGCGGCATATCAGCGATCGGATCGCGGTGATGTACCTGGGAAAAATCGTCGAGATCGCGGACCGGCAAGAGCTCTATGAAAATCCCCTCCATCCTTATACGAAGGCGCTGCTTTCCGCGGTTCCGATCCCCGATCCGGCGGTCGAGGCCAAGCGGGAGCGCATCGTGCTGAAGGGAGAGATCCCGAGCTCCTTGAGTCCCCCGCGCGGCTGCATCTTTCATCGCCGCTGCCCGATCGCCGTTGAGGAATGTAGCCAGGGTATTCCCGAGCTCAGGGAGGTCCAACCCGGGCACTGGGCGGCCTGCATCCGCGTCTGATGACCAAAAGCGACCCTTGACAGTTCCGAGGCAAATAGCATAGGTCTAAAGTCGCAAAGGGAGCCCAGTTGCCATCAGCAGGAAAGACCAGTTGAAAATCAAAGAGGGAGGTGTCTCATGAGAACTGCGAGTAGACTCAGCATGGACCGGTTTATCGCGAGCCTGTTGGCTGTTTTTCTCACTCTGGTTTTCGGATCGGCCGTTGTCCCGGCCGCGGAAAAAGAGAAGCCGCGCGCTGGAGGAGAGTTGGTCTTTGCTGTAGGCGGGACCCCGCCTTCTTTCGACGGCCACCGCGAGACCACCTTTGCCATGCTTCATCCGGTCTCCCCTCACTACAGCACGCTTTTGCGCTTCGATCTCTTGAACTATCCGAAGATCGTCGGAGATGTGGCGGAGAGCTGGCAGATTTCCAAGGACGGGCTGAGCTACACGTTCAAGCTCCGCCGAGGCATTAAGTTCCACGACGGCAGCCTGCTTACGTCAAAGGACGTGCAAGCCACCTACGAGAAGATCATCTTTCCGCCGAAGGGAGTGGCCAGCGCCCGTCAGGCCTCTTACGCCGTGGTCGATAAAATCGAGACGCCGGATGTTTACACGATCGTCTTTCGCCTCAAGCATCCTTCGACCTCCTTTTTGGCCAACATGGCCTCCCCCTGGAACTATATCTATAAGGCCGACATCCTCGCCAAGGATCCCCGCTGGTATGAGAAAAACGTCATGGGGACCGGCCCCTTCGTTTTTGTCGAGCATGTGTCAGGCTCCCATTGGGTGGGGAAGAAGAACCCCAACTATTTTATCAAGGGCCGGCCTTACCTGGATGGCTACAGAGCGGTCTTTATTCGGGACACCGCTCCCCGGGTGGCCGCCATCCGGAGCGGACAGGCGCTGATCGAGTTCCGCGGCTTTAGTCCGGCGGCCCGGGACGATATCATGAAGGCCTTGGGTAATAAGGCCGTGGTCCAGGAGAGCTCCTGGATCTGCAATCTGACGGTGGTGATTAACAATGAAAAAAAGCCCTTCAATGACCCGCGCGTCAGACGCGCGCTCACCCTGGCTATCGATCGGTGGGAGGGCTCCAAGGCCCTTTCGAAGATCTCGCTGATGAAACATGTCGGCGGGCTGTTCCGGCCCGGATCGGAGTTTGCGACCCCTCAAGCGGAGCTGACCAAGCTCGCCGGCTTTGGCAAAAATATCGAGGCGTCCCGCAAGGAAGCCAGAAGGCTCTTAAAAGAGGCCGGGGTTGCCGAGGGCTTTTCCTTCACCCTCAAGAACCGAAATATCAAAGAGCCCTATGAGGTCACAGGAGTCTTTGTCATCGATCAGTGGCGCCAGATCGGCCTCAATGTCAGCCACATCCAGCAGGAGGGGGGTCCCTATTTCAACGATTTCCGGCAGGGGAATTTCGATGCCGGCATCGACTTCAATTGCGATTTCATGGACGAGCCGGATCTCCAACTCATAAAGTTTTTGAGCCGCGATAAGAGCCCGCTCAACTATAGCCGATACAAGGATCCGGTCCTGGACGACCTCTATGAAAAGCAGGGCCGCGCGGCCAATTTGAAGGAGCGGCTCAAGCTCCTCAGGCAGTTTGAGAAACGGGCGCTGGATGAGCAAGCCTATCAGTTCCATGTCCTGTGGTGGCAGAAGATTAATCCCCATTGGGCCAAGGTCAAGGGCTACAAGGCCGTGCCCAGCCACTACTTCATGCATCTGGGGGACATCTGGCTGTCGGAGTGAAATCAAGTAAAAAGGAAAAGGTAAAAAGGCAAAAACACCACTTCTCCTTTTTTACTTTTGACTTTTACCTTTTGCCTTGAGATGCGGCAGTACATCCTCAAACGCCTGCTGCTCATGATTCCCACCCTGCTCGGGGTCGCGGTTTTGGTCTTTCTCATGCTCCGGGTGGCCCCGGGAGACATCGTAGAACTCAAGTACGCAGGGAGCGGAACCTTTGCCCCCAGGGAGCGGGAGACATCGTAGAACTCAAGTACGCAGGGAGCGGAACCTTTGCCCCCAGGGAGGCTATTGAGCGCGAGCGCGCTGAGTTTGGCCTGGACAAGCCCCTGTGGCAGCAGTTTATCAGCTGGATGTGGGGGATCGTGCGCTTCGATTTCGGCAACTCCATGTGGACCGGTCAGCCGGTCATTCATGAGATCGCCATCCGTCTGGAGTTGAGCCTCCAATTGGCCCTGATGGCCACGATCGTGGCCATTTTCCTCTCGATCCCTCTTGGAACCCTGGCGGCGCTTAAACAGGACACCTGGATCGACTACTCCGTGCGCGTATTCTCCATTGCCGGCCTGTCCGTTCCCTCTTTTTGGTTGGGGATTCTTATCATCCTCGGTTTTCTCATTATCTTTCAATGGCTCCCCCCTTTGACATTTACCTCTTTTTGGGTCGATCCCAAAGCCAACTTGACGCAGCTAATCTGGCCGGCCCTGGCGGTGGGATATCGCTACTCCGCTGTGGCCACGCGCATGACGCGCTCGGCTGTGTTGGAGGTTCTACGCGAAGACTATGTCCGGACAGCGCGCGCCAAAGGGCTGAGGGAAAAGGTGGTGCTGGTCCGTCACGCGCTCAAGAACGCGGTGCTGCCCGTGATCACGGTGATCGGACTCGAGTTCGCTTTTCTGGTGGGCGGGTTGGTGGTTACGGAGCAGGTCTTCAATCTGAACGGCATCGGCATGCTTTTCGTCGAGTCCATCGCGCAGCGCGACTACATGATCGTGCAGACGCTGGTGCTGCTCATATCGTTCGTCTTTATTTTCGTCAATTTTCTGGTTGATCTGGTCAATGCCTGTCTGGATCCGCGCATCCGCTATCAATAAAAATGAAAGTTCAAATTGTTCCAATCGTTCGAACCGTTCAAATCGTTGAAAACAGCCCGAACGGCTCAAACGGCTCAAACGGCTCAAACGACTCGAACTATGAGTAATGGACTAACGGCAGTAGCCAAGGCGGGTGTCAGGTCCCACGCCGGTAGGTGGCTTGAAGTCTCTTCGCGTTTCGCGCGGGAGCGCTCGCTGGGCGCAGCGGGCGCGATTATCGTCCTGCTGATGATTTTCACCGCGCTGCTCGCAGACCTGATCGCGCCTTATGATCCGTTGGAAACCGATTATGCCGCGATGCTGCAAGCCCCGAGCTCCGGTCACTGGTTCGGCACCGATTCTTTTGGGCGGGATGTATTGTCCCGCCTCATCTATGGCTCACGCACGGCCTTATGGATCGGTTTCTCTTCTGCCTTTTTGGGGGCGACGACCGGGGCTGTGATCGGAGTCGCCAGCGCCTATTTCGGCGGAAAAGTGGATCTGATCGTTCAGCGCTTCATGGATCTCCTGCTCTCCTTTCCGCTGATCGTTCTGGCTCTCGTGGTCGTGGCGGTGCTCGGCACCGGGACCACCAATGTGGTTCTCGCGATCACGGTGCCTATGCTCCCGCGCTGCGCCCTGGTGGTGCGCAGCAGCGCGTTATCTCTGCGCCAGGCGCCGTTCGTGGATGCGGCACGGGCGTTGGGCTTCGGCCACCGCCGAATTATTTTCCGGCATATGCTGCCCAACGTGATGGCCCCCTATCTCATCATGCTTACCGCCTTCCTCGGGCAGGCCATTCTCCTGGAGGCCTCTCTCTCCTTCCTCGGTCTCGGGGTTGCGGAGCCGGTGGCCGCGTGGGGGTTGATGCTGCG
>JACPDC010000226.1 GCA_016184235.1 Deltaproteobacteria bacterium
GGCGCCCACCGGATCGCGCTCCTGCCTGGCAAGTCTGGCTTCCCCCAACTGGGCCACCGCGCACGCGGTCGAAGGGTAGCCTTCCCCCAGGGTCACACGGTTCCGGCCGCCCAGAGCCGCCGTAATCAGCCGGCCGTAGCTCTGGATCCCGTCGCCGATAAAAAGGCAGGGCTCGCCGCCGTCCAGAGCCGCTACACGCTCGATGATCGCCTCGGCGGAAGAGACGAGATCCTCCGTCAGCCGCTCCAGGGCGCCGGCTCTCTGGCGGAACAGGGCGGTGTAGACTTCTTTTTTTCGCGCATCCAGCAACGGACAGATCAGCCCGTCCCAACCGGTCACCTTCCTTGCGATCGCCTCCAGGGTCGGGATTCCCACAACCGGGATCTCCGATCCGTAAGCCAGCCCCTTCACGGTGCTCAACCCGATTCTGAGTCCGGTAAAGGAGCCGGGACCTATGGAAACTGCGAACGCGGATATGGCCGGCAACGACACACTTGCCTTGCTTAGAAGCGTCTCGATCGCGGGCAGAAGGATTTCGGCATGATTGCCCCGGCTCCCCGGACCACGCTGGCGCGCGGAGGAACGTATCTCTTCAGAGATCAGCCTCCCATCCTCAACCAGAGCCACGCTCGCCGTGGCCGTGGCGGTGTCGATGCCGAGAATCATAGGAAAAAGCGCTCAGCTATCAGCATTCAGCTGCCAGTCTCAGCCTCCCCCTCTTAGCTGATCGCTGACGGCTGATGGCTGACAGCTACCCTTCGAAGAACCTGGCGATGTCGTTGTAGAAGGCGTAGATCATAATCAGGATCAGGATAAAAACTCCGACCTGCTGGGCGCGCTCCCGGTGCCTTAGCTTGATGGGGCGCCCCAAAATCCATTCCAGGGCGAAAAAGAGCAGGTGCCCGCCGTCGAGCACGGGTATGGGCAGGAGATTCAACACCCCGAGGTTGACGCTCAATACGGCGACAAAAAAGAAAAAACTTCCCAGTCCTTCTCGCGCCTGCTGTCCCGCCATTTGCGCGATCAGGAGAGGCCCGCCGAGATTCTTGGGGGAGACCTCGCCTGTGACCATCTTGAAAAGAGCAACCAGGGTCAGAACCGAATACTCTCCGGTCTTGTAAAAGGCCTGCCCTACCGCCAGGATAGGGTCGCTTTTCTCGATGGCGACCTCGCTGGCGATACCGATGGCCCAGGTCTCCTGCTTTTCTCCGAAGACGTTCCTTCCCTCCCTCTGTACCGGTTGAATCGCGAGCTCGATTTGCCGGCTCTCCCTCTCAACGCGAACTTGTAAAGTCCGGCCTGCGCTTCCCTTGATCTTGCCGGAGAGCTCCTCCCATTTTTTCACTTCCTGACCGTCCACGCCCACGATGCGGTCCCCCTTCTGCATCCCTGCCCGCGCCGCCGGAGAGTTGGGCTCGACGCCGCCTACGCGCGTTGTCAGCACGGGCACGCCGTAGGCCATGAAGATCCAGACAAAGACTACGACGGCGAGAAGGAGGTTGAATACCGGACCGGCCGCGACGATAGCCGCGCGCTTGACCAGCCCTTGATGAGAAAAGGAGCGCGCGATATCGTTTGTCTGTACCTCCTCCTCGGGGTCTTCCCCTACCATCTTGACATAACCCCCCAGGGGGAAAGCGCTCAAGGCGTACTCGGTCTCCCCGATCTTTCTGCTCAGCAGTTTCGGGCCAAAACCGATGGAAAAGGTAAGCACGCCGACGCCGGTTTTTTTTGCCAAGAGAAAGTGTCCGAACTCATGGATGACGATCAGAATCCCCAGGCCGATGAGCGCCGCCACGACCGCATAAATAACATTCACCATCTTTTTTCTCCTACATCCTCGTTAGTGGTTACTTGTTGACCGATCTAACCGAATAACGAATATACGATTTCTAACCTATAAGCTGCCTCGCCTTGCCCCGCGCCCAGCCGTCCAACTCCAGGATCTCCCGCACCTCGCCCGGGTGCCGGGTGGCGTGGGCCGCCATCGTCTTTGCGATGACCCGATGGATCGCCCGAAAGCCGATGCGGCGCTCCAAGAACGCCGCGACGGCCACTTCGTTCGCCGCGTTGAGAACCGCCGGCATGCTCCCGCCCGCCGCCAGCGCCTGGTAGGCCAGATCCAAGGCGGGGAATCGCTTCTTTTCCACGGGAAGAAAAGTGAGCTCCCGCAAACGGGTCAATTCCAGCGGCCGGCAGTTCACCTTCAGCCGACGGGGATAGGACAGAGCGTACGCGATGGGTATGCGCATGTCCGGGATTCCCAGCTGCGCGATGACGGATCCGTCCTGGTAGCGCACCATAGAATGGACGATGCTCTGGGGATGGATGACCACCTCTACCTGCGACGGCGTCATATCGAACAACCAGCGGGCCTCCACCACTTCCAGTCCTTTGTTCATCATCGTCGCCGAATCCACGGTGATCTTCGGCCCCATCTTCCAGTTCGGGTGCCGGAGCGCCTGCTTCACCGTGACGCGATCCAAGTCCTTGAGCGGGACGCGCAGGAAAGGCCCGCCGGAGGCGGTGAGGATCAGCTGCTCCACTTCTTCGCGGCGGTTTCCCTGCAGGCATTGAAAGACAGCGCTGTGTTCGCTGTCCACCGGGAGTAGCCGGACGCCGGTTCTTTTCGCTTCGCGGACAAAGATATCTCCGGCCATCACCAGGGCTTCCTTGTTGGCCAGAGCCACCTCCTTGCCCGCGCGCACCGCCTCCAAGGTCGGCACCAAGCCCGCGCCCCCGACTATCGCCGCCACGACGACATCGACTCCGTTCGCCGCCGCTATAGAAACGGCGCCTTGCTCGCCCCATAAAATCTCGGTCCTGCGGGCGCCCAGCAGTTTCCGCAGCGGGGCAACCCCCTCCTCTTCCCGGATACTGATCCATTCCGGATCGAATTCTTTGACCTGGGCGGCCAGCAGCTTGAGATTACGGCCGGCCACCAAACCTCGGACCTTGAACTCGTGCGGGAAGCGCCGCGCCAGATCGAGGGTGCTCACCCCGATGGAGCCCGTGGAGCCGAGCACGGCGATCGACTTCATGGATGCAGAAACCTCACGTAGTACGCGGTAAACACGACCGGGAATATAAGACTATCCGTCCGATCCAGCAACCCTCCATGACCGGGAAGCAGAGAGCCGGAATCCTTGACGGAAAAAACCCGTTTGATCCATGACTCGAAGAGATCCCCTGCCTGGCCGAGCACGCTCAGTAGAAGCGAGAGCAGCAGGATTTCCGCCCGAGAGATCGCCGGCAGCAAGAATGCCCCCCCGATCACTCCCGCCAGCACGCTGGCCGCGAGCGATGCGACCGCGCCCTCGACTGTTTTCCCCGGGCTCACCTCAGGATAGAGCTTGGTCTTGCCCCAGCGATGACCGGCAAAATAGCCCGCGGTGTCCCCGGTCATGATCACCAGGAGAAGGAAAAAGAGCCATGCCCTGCCTTCGCGAAACTGATAGAGCAGGGCCACGTGAGGAAACAGATAGCCGAGGTAAAGCACTCCTACGAGGGTCCAGCCCAGGTGCCGGTATCTCTTTTCCAGGTCGCCGCCCGAAAACAGATAAACAGAGAAGCTTAAGAGAACCACCAGGCTCAAGGACAGCCCGGGAGCGGGATAACCCGGAATCACGATCCCGAGGGAGAGCAGGATCCCCAGGACGATTCCCAGGATCCGCTCCTTCTTGAGATCCCGAAAGACGAGGAAGAAATACTCCCCCAGGACAATCGCGGTAAGCAGAAAAACCAGCAGCGAGAAAAGCCCCGCGCGGCCCCAACCGATGATCCCGATCAAGAGAGGGATGCCCAACGCGGCGGTAATCACCCTGGATCGGAGCTGTGCGTTCACTGGCCCCTGCCCACGGAGCGGAGAGGCTCTCCGATCTGCTCGTCCGTGCGGCCGAATCTCCTGCGGCGGCGCTGAAACTCCAAGAGCGCCTCGAGATATTCCGCCTCACGAAAATCCGGCCACAGGGTAGAGGTGATATAGAGCTCGGTGTAGGGGATCTGCCAGAGAAAAAAATTGCTGATGCGCATCTCCCCGCTGGTGCGTATCAGCAGATCCGGGTCCGGAATGGACTTCGTTTCCATGTGCCCGGAGATCATTTCTTCGTTGATATCCTCCACGGCGCAGGCGCCGTCCCGCACCTTGCACGCTATGCTCTGAACCATCCTCGTGATATCGTCTCGCCCGCTGTAGCTGAGGGCCAGGACAACGGTCATTCCCGTGTTGTGCTGGGTCGCGCGCACGGCGTGCTCCAGGGTCCGCAGCACGGCATCCGGCAGACGGCTCTTGTCGCCGATGGCCAGCAGGCGGATTCCGTGCCGCATCATCTTGGGCTGTTCGACTGCCAGGTAGTGCTCGAGCAGGCCCATGAGCGCGTGCACTTCCTCTTTGGGTCTCAGCCAATTTTCCGTGGAAAACGCGTAGAGAGACAGATAGGGAATCCCCAGCCTGCGGCTCATCTCCACGACCGCGCGCACCGAGGCCCGACCCCGGCGGTGCCCCTCGATGCGACCTTTACCCCTTAATCGCGCCCAACGCCCGTTGCCATCCATGATTATGGCCACATGGCCAGGCAGCCGGTTCTTGGCTAGGCCCTTGAGGTTCATTCTGGATTGAAACCAGCTGGGGAGAAAACGACGCAGGCCTCAGACCTCCATAATCTCGTCTTCTTTGCTCTTCAGGACCTTGTCGATCCTGCCGATAAATTCGTCCGTGATTTTCTGGACGCGGTCCTGACTGTGCTTGAGGTCGTCTTCGGTGATCTGTTTGTTCTTGACCATCTCTTTGAGCTTTTCGAGCGCGAGGCGACGGTGGTTGCGGGCGGACACCCGAAATTCTTCCGCTATTTTTTTTACGTGCTTGACCAGCTCTTTCCTGCGCTCCTCCGTCAGCACGGGAATGGGAATGCGGATCACCTTCCCGTCATTGTTGGGAGTCAGTCCGAGGTCCGACTTGAGTATCGCCTTCTCGATGTTGGCCATCGCCCCCTTGTCGTAGGGCTGGATCACCAGCAGGCGCGGCTCCGGAGCCCCCAGGGTGGCCAGCTGGTTGAGCGGGGTCTGGGTGCCGTAGTAATCGACCATGACTCCCTCCAGCAGCGCGGTCGAGGCCCTTCCCGTGCGCAGCTTCGCGAGATCCTTGCGAAACACCACCACGGATGTTTCCATCTCTTTCTGAAGCTCGGTAAAAAAGCCTTCGTTCATCTCTTGCCTGTGCTCACCAGCGTCCCGATCTGCTCGCCGCAGACCACTCTCCTGATATTGCCCCGCTCCATGATGTTGAAAACGACGATAGGTAACCGGTTGTCCATGCAGAGAGAGATCGCCGTCGAATCCATGACCTTGAGCTCCTGGCTCAGGACCTGGATGTAGGTCAGCTCTCCGTACCTCCTGGCGCCCTCGTGCTTCATCGGATCCGCGTCGTAGACCCCGTCCACCTTGGTCGCCTTGAGAATCACATCGGCGCCGACTTCCATCGCGCGGAGGCTGGCCGTGGTGTCGGTCGTAAAATAGGGATTGCCGGTTCCTCCGGCAAAGATGACCACCCGGTCTTTCTCCAGGTGCCGCGTCGCCCGGCGCCGGATATAGGGCTCCGCCACTTGACGCATTTCGATCGCCGACATAACCCGCGTCGAGACGCCGATCTTCTCAAGGGCGTCCTGCAGCGCCAAGCTGTTGATAACCGTGGCCAGCATGCCCATGGTGTCGGCCGTCGCCCGCTCCATCCCGCCCTCGCTGGCCTCTGCGCCGCGCAGGATGTTTCCCCCGCCGATGACCAGGGCCATCTGACAGCCCATCTCTTTGACTTCTTTGATTTCCTCCGCGAACGCGCGCACCACCTTGCTGTCAATGCCGTATTTCTGCGCGCCGGCGAGAACCTCTCCGCTGACCTTCAGGATTACCCGTTTGTATTTGAGTTTCGCCCCACCCATCCAAAACCGCCTACCCTTGTTCCCCGTCCACCCCCTCGCCCAGGTGGTAGCGGACAAAACGACGCACCTGAATGTTTTCTTTCAGCCGCGCCACGGTGTCCCGCACCAGATCCCCTACCTTACGGTCGGGATCCTTAATGAAAGGCTGCTCGAGCAAACAGACCTCCGCGTAAAACCGCTCCATCTTACCCTGCACGATCTTTTCGACCACCTTCTCCGGTTTCCCCGAGTCCGCCGCCTGGCGCCGGTAGATCTCGCGCTCCCTCTCCAGCTCTTCCGCCGAGACGTCCTCAGGACGAAGGTAACGGGGATTGGCAGCCGCAATCTGCATCGCGATATCCTTGAGCAGGCTTTGAAATTCCGCTGTGCGCGCTACGAAGTCCGTTTCGCAGTTGACCTCAACCAGGACGCCGATCTTTCCCCCGGCGTGGATGTAAGCCCCGACGAGTCCCTCCCCGGCCACCCGCCCCATCTTCTTGGCGGCCGCCGCCAGACCCTTGCGCCGCAAAAGGTCGACCGCCTTCTCCAGGTCCCCCCCGCACTCCGCCAGGGCTTTTTTGCAATCCATGACCCCGGCCCCGGTTTTTTCCCGCAGATCCTTAACTGAAGTAGCGTTGACTTCCATCGAATCTATGTCCCCCCTGCCGCCGAACTCGCCGCGACATCGCCGTCCGCAACCACCACCGGCTCCGCCGCCTTGTCATCCTCCTTGCCTTTTACCAAGGACTGCTCGTAGAGCGCTTTCCCTTCGATCACCGCGTCCGCTATGGCGGCGCAAAACAGCCTGATCGCCCGAATGGCGTCGTCGTTTCCCGGAACCTTGTAATCCACCATATCCGGGTCGCAATTGGTATCGATCACGGCCACCACCGGAATGCCCAGCTTTCTCGCCTCCTTGACCGCGATCTCTTCCTGATTGGGGTCGACGACAAAAATGGCGTCGGGAAGCTTCTTCATACCCTTGATCCCCCCCAAGGACTGCTCGAGCTTTTCCTTTTCCCGTCTGAGACCCAGCATCTCTTTCTTCGTCAGGGCCTCGACGATCTTGGGGTCGTTCTCCATTTCCTCGAGCCTCCTCAGTCGCTCGATGCTCTGGCGGATGGTCGAGAAGTTCGTAAGGGTCCCGCCCAGCCAGCGGTTGTGGACATGGAACATCCCGCATCGCTCCGACTCTTCCCTGATCGCATCCTGGGCCTGCTTTTTTGTGCCCACGAGGAGGATATTCCCGCCGCCGGCAGCCAGGTCGCGAACGAACCCGGCGACGCCCTTGAACATCGTGACGGTCTGCTGCAGGTCGATGATGTGGATGCCGTTGCGAGCCCCGAAAATGTAGGGCTTCATCTTGGGGTTCCAGCGACTGGTTTGGTGGCCAAAGTGAACCCCGGCCTCCAACAGCTGTTTCATAGATATCTCTGCCATAGACTATTCTCCTTTGGTTGTGTCCTCCCCTTTCCTCATCTTCCCTCCGCACCCGTCGAGGGCACCACGGAGGGAATCAGAAAGGGTGTGAAATAACGCCCCCGGAAGCCTCGAATTTTCCGGGATCCCCGACCCCTAGCGGTCATCCGGGGAGATTCTTCGAAACGACGTAACAATCTTGGATTTTTAACAAAGATCCGTAACCGGCGCAAGACGGCCGAAGTGAGACCGGAGGGGTCATTGGTTCATAGATTCGAGGAACTCTCTATTGTTCTTGGTCCCGCGAATCTTGTCCAACAAAAACTCCATCGACTCGACGACGCTCAACTGCGATAAGACTTTGCGCAGTATCCAGATCCGGTTGAGATCCTCCTTGGAGATTAACAGCTCTTCCTTCCTGGTTCCCGATTTATTGATGTCGATCGCCGGGAAAACCCGCTTGTCCATCAGGCGCCGGTCCAAATGGATCTCCATGTTGCCGGTGCCCTTGAACTCTTCGAAGATCACTTCATCCATGCGGCTGCCGGTGTCGATTAAGGCCGTCGCAATGATGGTAAGGCTCCCGCCGTCTTCGATGTTACGCGCGGCGCCGAAGAACTTCTTTGGCTTGTGCAGGGCGTTTGAGTCCACCCCGCCGGACAGGATCTTGCCGCTGGGGGGCACTACCGTATTGTAGGCCCGGGCCAGGCGCGTAATGCTGTCGAGCAGGATGACCACATCTTTGCCGTGCTCCACCAGCCGTTTGGCCTTTTCAATCACCATCTCGGCGACCTGGACGTGGCGCGTGGCGGGCTCATCAAAGGTCGAGCTTACGACCTCGCCGTCCACCGAGCGCTGCATGTCGGTCACCTCTTCCGGACGCTCGTCGATCAGCAAAACGATCAGGATCACTTCTTCGTGATTGTGGGCGATGGCCTTGGCGACGTTCTGCAGCATCATGGTCTTGCCGGTGCGGGGCGCGGCCACGATCAAACCCCTCTGGCCCTTGCCGATCGGGGTCAGGAGATCCACGACGCGCGTGGTATATTCGTCCGGCTGATATTCCAGCTTGAAGCGTTCGTTGGGATAGAGGGGTGTCAGGTTATCAAAGAGGATCTTATCCCTTGCCCTTTCGGGGTCTTCGTAGTTGATCGATTCCACCTTGAGCAGGGCGAAGTAGCGCTCTCCCTCTTTAGGCGGGCGGATATGTCCGGAAATGATATCGCCGGTGCGAAGGTTGAAGCGGCGGATCTGGCTCGGCGAGACATAAATGTCGTCAGGGCCGGGGAGATAGTTATAGTCCGGGGCTCTCAGGAAGCCGAAGCCGTCGGGAAGCGTCTCCAGCACTCCCTCTCCGTAGATATAACCATTCTGCTCGGTCTGGGCCTGCAGGATGGCGAAGATCAACTCCTGTCTGCGCATGTTGGCCGCGCCTTCGATGTTGAAGTTCTTGCCGATAAGCGCCAGGTCGCTGATCTTCTTCTCCTTCAGCGCCTTGAGATTCAGCCCGTTCTCTTCCACGGCCTCCGCCTCGGTTCGAGTCCTACCGCGTACCATAATTATATTTCTCCTTTCATGCCGAAAAGTGAATCTTCTCTGTACTGCTCTTCGACCCTAGCGCACTCCGTTACGCCGCCTCCCCTGATCCTGCGTTCCCGAGGCAAGGTCATCCCCAAAGCGCAAACTACTCTGGCACTCCGACAAGAGGTCTTACTTACCGACGCAGCATCTCAAGACGACAAGGATTCTGACACAGGAGTGAATCTTATGTTCGAAATCCAAATCAAAGGTTTCGGTAAGGATACAGTGAATGATGACCTTAGCGTGGGGTTCGCTTCAAAGAGTATCGTTGAATCAGGAAACAGAAGATAACCCATGATAAGAAAATCCAACCTCCTTGTCAACCCCCCTTCCCCACCTTTTTCCACTCCCCGGCGGATCGCCGCTCTCTCAGGACGCGCAAGAGGCCCTGCATGTCCGCCGGCATCGGTGCGCTGAATTGCATCGCGGCGTTCGTGCGGGGATGGACGAAATGGAGTCTCGCCGCATGAAGGGCCTGGCGGGGAAAATCCGCGAGCGCCGCCGGCACCGGCGGCTTCAGGCTGCGCGCTGCCGGCCCATGGCCGTATAACCGATCCCCGATGACGGGAAATCCCTGATCCGCCAGGTGGACGCGGATCTGATGGGTGCGTCCGCTGTGCGGCCTCAGGCGCAGCAAGGTAACCCAACGGCCGCGCTCCTCGACAGCGTCCAACGGGAAAGATTCTTCCACCTGCCATTCCGTCAGGGCTTCTCGCCGCCGGGACAGAGAATAGCGGCTGGACATCCTCTTGCGGTCGCTCCGGTGACGCCCGATGGGACGATTGATCATTCCTCTCTCCGGACGGACCAACCCCAGGACGAGAGCGAGATACTCCTTGAAAACCCGTCTTTGCTTGAACTGCAGAGCGATGTGGTGAAAGGCCTGCTCGTGTTTTGCCACCACCATGATGCCGGACGTGTCCTTATCCAATCGATGGACAATCCCGGGACGGCGCTCTCCCCCGATGCCCCGGAGATTGGGGCAGCGCGAAAGCAGGGCGTTCACCAACGTCCCGGTTCGCCTCCCCGCGGCCGGATGGACCACCAT
>JACPDC010000227.1 GCA_016184235.1 Deltaproteobacteria bacterium
GCGCAGGAAATAGTCCCGTTGGGTCTTGCTCATCTCCTCCTTGGCCTGATTCTGGATGCGCGCCTGTACGGTCGAGAGCTCGAGCTCGCGGCTCAGGAGTTCGTTGACCTTTTTCAGTCGGGCCACCGGCTCGAAGATTTCCAGGATCGCCTGGCTCTCCTCGATTTTAAGGCGGAGATTGGAGGCCACCAGGTCGGCTAACACACCGGGATCGCTGATGTTGTCCGTCACCATTACGATCTCCGGGGGGAGGTTCTTGAGGTTCAAGATCTGCTCGATCTTTTCCTTGACATTGCGCATCAAGGCCTCGACCTCGATCGATGCCTCTTGGAGGGTGGCCTCGAGCACCTTGCGGATTTTTACCTCGAAGAAGGGCCGCTCGTGCAGATAACTCTCGATCTCTCCTTTGGAGAGGCCCTGCACCAGGATCTTGACCCGACCATCGGCCAGCTTGAGCATGCGCATGATGGAGGCTACGGTCCCTACGTGGTAGATGTCGTTGGGAGTGGGATTATCCTCCGCCGAGTTCTTCTGCGCCACCAGGAAGATCAGCCGGTCTCGGGACAGGGCCTCCTCGACCGCGCGGATCGAGACGTCCCTGCCGACGAAGAGCGGGAGCATCATGTAGGGATAGATCACGATGTCCCGGATAGGCAGGAGCGGGAGCACATCGGGGATCTCCACCTGGGATTCTTTTCCCGCTTGGCCCTCAACGTTCCATTGTGCTTCGCTCATAGTTTTTCAATTCCCCTCTTGACGCTACAGTTAATCACATCTGCGGCTGGGGTCAACAAGAATCTTCCCGCCCGAAGACCGGCCGGCGGCGCAAGCGAGCAGGAGACGCCGAAAGGCCATGGCGTCGGGAATGGTCGTGGAAGCGATCGGCTTCAGCCGAATATCTGCTTGACCTTGTCAAAGAAGCCTTTCGAGAGAGGGTTGACGTCTTCTCCCCCGACCGCCGCGAACTCTTTCAACAGCTCCTTCTGTCGCGCCGTGAGATGGGTGGGAGTTTCCACCGCCACCTTCACGTGCTGGTCTCCCTGGTGGTATCCCTGAACGTCTCGGACCCCCTTTCCCTTTAAGCGAAAGACTTTCCCCGTTTGGGTTCCCGACGGGATCTTCATCTTGACCTTTCCTTCCAGGGTGGGCACGTCGATCTCCGTGCCCAACGCCGCCTGGGCAAAACTGATCGGCACTTCGCAGATGATGTCCAGCCCGTCACGGACGAAGAGAGGATGCGGCTCGACCTGGATGACTACGTAGAGATCCCCCGGGGCTCCGCCTGCGGCGCCCCCTTCGCCTTCTCCCCTGAGCTTGAGCCGAGAGCCACTGTCCACCCCGGGCGGGATTTTCACGCTCAGGGTGTGAAGCCTTCGCACATAACCGGCGCCGCTGCAGGAAGCGCAGGGATCGGTGATGATCGTTCCCTGACCGCGGCACTGGTTGCAAGTCCGAGAGACGTTGAAGAAACCCTGCTGAAAGCTCACCTGCCCCTGGCCGCGGCAGGTGGGACAGGCCCGCGGCGAGGAGCCGGGCTTGGAGCCGCTCCCGCGGCACGTGTCGCACGGCCCCTGTCGGGGGATCTTGATCTTTTTTTCGGCCCCGAAGACCGCCTCTTCAAAATTGAGGGTCAGGTTGTAGCGAAGATCGTTCCCTCGTACCCGGCCGCGCCGCTTGGCGGCGCCGGCGCCGAAGAACTCTCCAAAGATATCGCCGAAGATATCCTCGAAGCCGGACGAGAAATCGAACCCGCCCCGGAACGGGCCCTCCGTCCCGAAGGCCGCGTGGCCGAACTGGTCGTACTGGGCCCGCTTTTCAGAGTCCGTGAGAACTTGATAGGCCTCTGAAACCTCCTTGAACTTTTCTTCCGCCTGTTTGTCTCCCGGGTTCCGGTCGGGATGGTATTTCAGAGCCAGCTTCCGGTAGGCCTTCTTGATCTCCTCTTCGCCGGCCGTGCGACCGACCCCTAGAAGCTCGTAATAGTCCTTTTTGCCGTTCAACCGTCAACCCCTTGTGAGCCTTGTCTCCTTATATGACAGGAAAGCCCCTGTCCCCAACGCGCGGGGAGCAGGGGCCTTCCACAGGAGAAGATAGAATTTGGCCTTCCTCTGTCTTCCTCTACTCCTTAACCTCCGTGAAATCCGCATCCACCACATCCTCTTTTCTCTTTCCCGCCCCGTCCGTTGTCTGGCCCTGCTCGCTGGCCGAGGATTGCTGCTGCGCCGCGGCTTGCTGCTGGGATGCCTTGGCGTACATCGCCTCCGCCAGCTTGTGGGAGGAATGGCTGAGCTCGTCCGCCGCCGCGCGGAGGGTTTGGGCATCCTGACCCTCCAGCGCCTTTTTGGCCTTCTCCAGCGCCGCTTCGATGTCTTGCTTGACCGCGCCGTCCAACTCCCCGGAGTAGTCCTTGAGGGACTTCTCCGTCGAGTAGATGAGGGTGTCCAGGTGATTGCGGGCCTCCACGACCTCCTTGCGCTTTTTGTCTTCGCCCGCGTGCGCCTCCGCGTCCTTGACCATCTTCTTGATCTCTTCTTCGTTGAGGCCGCTCGACGCGGTGATCTTGATCGACTGCTCCTTTCCGGTTCCCAGATCCTTTGCCGAAACATGGGCGATGCCGTTCGCGTCGATGTCAAAGGTGACTTCGATTTGCGGCATTCCCCTCGGCGCCGGGGGAATGCCCAGCAGATCGAACTGGCCCAAGAGCTTGTTGTTGTCCGCCATCTCCCTCTCGCCTTGAAAGACGCGGATGGAGACGGCGTTCTGGTTGTCTTGGGCGGTGGAAAAGATTTGCCCTTTCCGCGTAGGAATTGTGGTATTGCGCTCGATCAGCTTGGTAAAGACGCCGCCGAGAGTCTCGATCCCGAGGGAAAGGGGAGTCACGTCGAGAAGCAGAACATCTTTTACTTCGCCCTTGAGCACCGCAGCCTGAATCCCAGCCCCGACCGCGACAACCTCATCCGGGTTTACCCCTTTGTGCGGCTCTTTGCCGAAGATCTTTTTTACCCTCTCCTGCACCGCGGGCATCCGCGTCATCCCTCCGACCAGGATGACCTCGTCGATGTCTCGGGGAGTCAAGCCGGCATCCTTTAGCGCTTGCCGACACGGCCCTTCCACCTTGTCGATCAGGTCGGCGCACAGCGCCTCCAGCTTGGAGCGCGTCAGCTTCATGTTGAGGTGCTTGGGGCCGTGCTGGTCCGCGGTGATGAACGGCAGGTTGATGTCGGTCTCCATCGATGACGAGAGCTCGCACTTGGCCTTCTCCGCGGCCTCTTTAAGGCGCTGCAAGGCCATCCGGTCCTTGCGCAGATCGATCCCCTGATCCTTCTTGAACTCGTCCGCCAGGTAATCGATCACTCTCTGGTCGAAGTCCTCTCCTCCCAGAAAGGTATCCCCGTTCGTCGCCTTGACCTCAAAGACGCCTTCGCCAAGCTCAAGGATGGAGATGTCGAAGGTGCCTCCGCCGAGATCGAAAACCGCGATCTTTTCATCTTTCTTTTTGTCCAGCCCGTAGGCCAGGGAGGCGGCCGTAGGCTCATTGATGATTCTGAGCACGTTCAGCCCTGCGATCCGGCCGGCATCCTTAGTCGCCTGTCTCTGGCTGTCGTTGAAATATGCCGGGACCGTGATCACCGCCTCGGTCACCTTTTCCCCCAGGTAATCCTCCGCCGTCTGCTTCATCTTCTGAAGGATAAAAGCGGAGATCTCCGCCGGGCTGTAGTGCTTGCCCCGGATCTCCACCCAGGCATCGCCGTTTTCGGCGCGGACTATTTTATAGGGCAGCAGGCTCATAGCCTTCTGGACCAGGGGGTCGTCGTAACGCCGACCGATCAGCCGCTTGACGGCGGAGATCGTGTTCTCGGGATTGGTGATGGCCTGCCGCTTGGCGATCTGCCCCGCCAGTCGCTCGCCGCTGTCCGAGAAGGCGACTACCGAAGGCGTGGTGCGGCTTCCTTCCGCGTTGGCAATCACATTGGGGTCTCCCCCCTCCATGATCGCCACGCAGGAGTTGGTTGTCCCTAGATCTATTCCTATCACCTTTGCCATTCTGGATTCTCCTAAAAAAAGCGCTCTGGACCGACGCCAGAGTTTATTTAATCATCACTCCCCCCTTTTTCAACCTCCCCGTCTTGCTTTTTTTTCTCCTTAGTTTCCGGAGTCTTGGCCACGCTCACCAGAGACGGCCGGAGCAGGCGATCGAGCAGATAGTAGCCTTTATGGTGCTCCTCCACGACGGTATTAGGCTCGTATTCCGCGCTTTCCACTTGGGCGATAGCCTCATGTCTTTCCGGGTCGAAGAACGCTCCCTTGGCCGAGATCTGGGTCACTCCGTGCTTGCTCAACACGTCGAGGAACCCTTTGAGCACCATCTCCACTCCTTCGACCAACGGCTTTCCGTTGCCCCCTCCCTTCGCGTGATCGACCGCCCTCTCCAGGTTATCCAGGACCGGCAGGAGGTCCTTGATCAGGCTCTCGTTGGCGTAACGGAGCGCCTCGCCCTTCTCGCGCGTCATGCGCTTTTTAAAGTTTTCGAGTTCGGCAACCTGTCGGAGAAAGCGATCGTAGTTCTCGCGCGCCTCCGACTCTTTCTTCTCTAATTGCTGCCGGAGCTCGTCCAGCTCCGAGGGAGCGCCGCTATTCTCGGCTCGTTGCTCGGATGCCTCCTCGGCCGCTTCGCCGTTGTGTTTTTTGCTCTTTTCTTCCATCTGGCTTGATGGTCCCCCAAATGTGGAGTGGACGTCAATTTAATCACCGACGCCGCTATTGTCAAGGTGGATTGTGGAAAAACTCCTTGAATTTCCAAGAGGTTGCGTGCCTTCCGGAAACGTGTTAAAGCTCTTTTTCGACACCGCAAACCATGCGCTCTCCCTGTGTGACCCCGGCTATTGTGCTGCGCTCTTGGCCCTTTGGCGAGTCTGATAAGATTGTCTCTTTCCTTACCGAGGGTCACGGCAAGGTCACCGGCATCGCCAAGGGAGCCGCGCGCTCCCGCAGGAGATTCGTCAACACGCTGGAGCCCTTCTCTCTAGTCAACTTGCGCTTTCAAGACCGGCCTCACAGCACCCTGGCATTTGTTCAGGCCTGTGATCCGATTCGCTTCTTTAAGGAGTTGACCGCGAGCCTGGAGAGGATCGCGTATGCCTCCTACCTCGTGGAGATTGCCGACGGGCTCGCCGGCGAGCGCGAAGAGAACCGGAAACTCTTCGAGCACCTGAGAGAGGGGCTGGTGTTCATTGAAGAGAACGGGCCCTCTCTCTCTTTTCTTACCTTTTTCGAGCTGAGACTGCTGAAGCTCTCCGGATACCAGCCGGTTTTAGAGCATTGCCGGCGCTGCGCAAGGGACTTTCGAGAAGGCGCTCAGCCTACGTGGTGCTTCAGTCCGCGCGACGGCGGTGTCCTTTGCGGTTCCTGTTCCACCCTGAGGAGAGAGACCGTCCCGCTGTCCGGCGCCGCCCTGCAGGCTATGCTGGAGCTTCAGCGGGCGAGCAGTATCCTGCCGCAACACCTCTCTCTTTCCCCGGTCTTAAAGGAGAGCCGACCGGCCCTGCTCCGTTTCCTCCAGTATCAGGCCCGCAAGGAACTCAAATCGGCGTTCTTCCTTGATGATTTCCTCTGATGGGGTTTCCGTGGCTTGAAAAAACAGCCGAGACGTCGTATCGAGAAAGGAATTTAGGAGAAAAAATGGCCAAGGCAAGAAAGTTTGTTTACTCCTTTAGTGCCGGCAAGGCCGAGGGTAGGGCAAGCATGCGCGAACTTCTGGGCGGAAAGGGAGCGGGCCTCCATGAGATGACACGGATCGGGGTTCCTGTTCCGCCCGGCTTCACGATCACCACCGAGGTGTGCACTCATTATTATAAGCGCCGCCGGCAATACCCCAAAGGTCTGGAGCGGGATGTGATGAAGGCGCTCAGCCGGGTCGAGAAGATCATCGGCAGGAGGTTCGGGGATCCCCTGAATCCCCTGTTGGTCTCCGTCCGTTCCGGCGCGCGCGAATCGATGCCGGGGATGATGGACACGGTCTTAAACCTGGGGCTCAACGATCGAACGGTCCAGGGTCTTGCCGCCCAGATGCAAAATCCGCGCGCCGCCTACGATTGCTACCGTCGCTTCGTGCAGATGTACGGGGATGTGGTTTTGGGGCTTAAGCCGAGGGAAAAAGAGGAGCGGGATCCCTTCGAAGTGATCCTGGAGCGGAAGAAAAAAGCCCGCCGCGCGCGCTTCGATACCGAGCTCGGCGCCGACGATCTTAAAGAGCTGGTGGCCGAGTTCAAAGCCGAAATCAAGGCCAAGCTGGGGAAAGAGTTTCCCGAGGAGCCCGAGGAGCAGCTGTGGGGCGCCATCGGCGCCGTGTTCGGCTCCTGGAACAATGACCGCGCGATCGCTTATCGGCAGCTCTATCACATTCCCCACAACTGGGGCACCGCGGTCAATGTGCAAACCATGGTGTTCGGCAACATGGGCGAGCGCTGCGCCACTGGGGTTGCCTTCACGCGCAACCCGGGCAACGGCGAGAAGCGCTTTTACGGCGAGTTCCTGGTCAATGCGCAGGGTGAAGATGTGGTCGCCGGTGTGCGCACGCCGCGGCCGATCGCGGAGTTGAAGGAGATTATGCCCGGGAGCTATCGGAAGCTGGAACAGACCTGCGGCATCCTGGAGAAACACTACAAGGAGATGCAGGACACTGAGTTTACCATCGAGAACGACAGGCTGTGGCTGCTCCAGACGCGCGCCGGCAAACGGACCGGCTTTGCCGCGGTGCGCATTGCCGTGGATATGGTTGAAGAGCGCATCATCTCCAAAGAGCAGGCGTTGCTCCGGATCGAGCCGGACCAGTTGAACCAGCTCTTGCGCCCCATCTTTGACCAGGCGGACAAGGATCGGGCCGCCAAGGAAGGCCGCATTCTGGCGAGAGGCCTGCCTGCGGGTCCCGGGGCGGCTGCGGGCCGGATCGTCTTTCACGCGGAGGATGCGGAGGCATGGAAAAAGCGGGGCGAGCGGGTGATCCTATGCCGCGTTGAGACCAGCCCGGATGACATTCGCGGCATGGATGCGGCCCAGGGAATCCTGACTGCCCGGGGCGGCATGACCTCACATGCTGCGCTAGTGGCCAGGCAGATGGGGAAGATCTGCGTGGCTGGGTGCGAGGCGGTAAACATCGACTACGCCGGGCGGAAAATGCACATCGACGGGAGCGTTCTAAAGGAAGGAGACTGGCTCTCTGTCGACGGGACGACGGGTGAAGTCATAAAAGGCGAGCTTAAAACGCTACCCTCTGAAGTGCTCCAGGTCCTGATTGGGCGGACTTTGGAGCCGCAGACTTCCCGCGTCTACCGGCAATTCTCCCGACTGATGAAGTGGGCTGACAGAGTCCGCAAAATTGGCATCCGGACAAACACGGACCAGCCCGACCAGGCCCGGGTGGCGATGGCCTTCGGCGCCGAGGGAATAGGACTCTGCCGTACGGAGCACATGTTCTTCGAGGGCAAGCGCATCGATGCTGTCCGCGAGATGATTCTGGCGGAGGACGAGGCCGGGCGCCGTCGCGCCCTGAAAAAGCTCCTGCCCATGCAGAAGGAAGACTTCAAGGGTATCCTCGAGATCATGGGAAGCCTCCCCGTGACCATACGCACCCTGGATCCGCCTCTGCATGAATTTCTCCCCAAGACGGAAGCGGAGATCGTGGAGCTCGCCAGGATCATGAGCATTCCCATCGAGACTCTCAAGAACAAAGTCGATGTCCTGCACGAGTTTAACCCGATGCTGGGTCATCGCGGCTGCCGCTTGGCGATCTCCTATCCGGAAATCACCGAGATGCAGGCTCAGGCGATTTTCGAGGCCGCCTGCGAGCTGCGGCTGGAGGGCAAGAACCCCTTTCCTGAGGTGATGATTCCCCTGGTGAGCTCCCGCCAGGAGCTGCATGCGCAGCGCGAGATCGTCGAGCGGGCCGCCCGTGATGCGATGAAGAGATACGGCGTCAGAGTGCGCTATCTTATAGGAACGATGATCGAGCTGCCCCGCGCCTGCCTGGTGGCTGATGAGATTGCCCAGGAGGCGGAGTTTTTCTCATTCGGAACCAATGATCTCACGCAGACCTGCTTGGGCCTTTCCCGGGACGACGCTGGCAAATTTCTGCCGAGCTATGTGCTGCACGGGATTCTCCCCGAGGATCCCTTTGTTAGCATCGATCGAGACGGCGTTGGCGCCCTGATGCGCCTGGGGGTGCAGAAAGGGCGCAAGGTTCGGCGCGACCTTGAGATCGGGATCTGCGGGGAGCACGGCGGTGACCCGAAATCGGTGGCTTTTTGCCACGAGATCGGCCTGGATTATGTAAGTTGTTCCGCTTATCGTGTTCCGATCGCCAAGCTGGCGGCTGCTCAGGCGGCTCTAAGAAGTTGAAGTCGTCAAAATTTGTAATTTTTTTTGCCGGTCATTCCAAAACTTGTCTGGAGGGAGATTTCGCTGCAAAAAATCGGTAATGGCGGCAAATTGACAAAAAGGGTCATTTTTAGGATAATCATGCCCTTCTTTGGAGATTTTTATGGAACCTCGTATTGGCGAGTTTTTGGTTCGAGGGGGCATCGTTACACGGGAACAACTCAATGCCGCCCTGGAAAAAGAGAAGAGCAACGGCTCACATCTTGTCCAGGAACTGGTCCGGCTTGGATTTACCACCGAGGAGCAGCTCACTGAATTTCTCGCTAAACAATTCGGCATCGAAAGGGTCGAGTTGGCCGACCTCGACATCCCGGATGCCGTTTTCAACCTGATCCCCCCCGATCTAATCCAGAAGCACCAGCTCATTCCCGTCAAGCTTTCCGGCACCGCGCTCACCGTGGCGATGACCGATCCGACCAATCTCATAGCCATCAATGAGGTCAAGTTCATCACCGGCTACGGAGTCAAGGCCGCCCTGGCCTCGGCCTCGGCAATCAAGAAGGTCCTGGAAAAACGCTTCGGCTCGGTGAGCTACGACGAGGTGCTCAAAAAATTCGGCGGCAACGAGATGGAGGTGATCCGCGACGAGGAAGAGATCAGCCTCAAGGAGCTGCAGGATGCTACCAACGAGGCTCCCGTGGTCACTCTGGTCAACGCCATTCTGTCCGATGCGGCGAAGCGCCGGGCCAGCGACATCCATATCGAGCCCTACGAGAAGGTCTTTCGAATACGTTTTCGGGTGGATGGGGTGCTCCAGGAGATTATGACGCCGCCCCCGAAACTGAAGAACGCCTTGCTCTCGCGTCTTAAAGTCATGTCCAATCTGGACATAGCGGAGAGGAGACTCACGCAGGACGGGCGGATCAAGCTCAAGATGGGCGGGAATCAGGAGCTGGACATTCGAGTTTCTGTTCTGCCGACCCTTTTCGGCGAAAAAATAGTCATGCGGCTTTTGGACAAGTCCAATCTTCAACTGGACATGGCCAAGCTCGGCTTTGATCCTGGGGCGCTGAAGGACTTCAAGGAGGCGATTTACAAGCCCTACGGGATGATTTTGATCACCGGTCCGACAGGAAGCGGAAAGTCGACCACCCTCTACTCCGCGCTTTCGGAGTTGAACAAGCCTGACGTCAACATCTCCACCGCTGAGGATCCCGTCGAGTATAATCTGATGGGAATCAATCAGGTGCAGGTGCGCGACGAGATCGGCCTTAACTTTGCGGCCTGCCTGCGTTCCTTCCTGCGCCAAGACCCTGATATTATCATGGTGGGAGAAATTCGCGACCTGGAAACGGCTCAGATCGGCGTCAAAGCGGCGCTCACCGGCCACCTGGTCTTGAGCACACTCCATACCAACGACGCCCCCTCCACGGTCGATCGGCTCATCAACATGGGCCTGGAGACGTTTCTCCTCACCTCCTCGATCAATCTGAT
>JACPDC010000043.1 GCA_016184235.1 Deltaproteobacteria bacterium
CCCTGGGCGGCAAAGCGGCGCACTTCCCGGTGCACCTTCTCCACCAGGGGGCAGGTGGCGTCGATGATGACCTGGAGCTGTCTCTCTTTGCTCTGCTGCCAAACCACGGGGGAGACCCCGTGGGCGCTAAAGACTAATTTCGCGCCCGCCGGCACTTCCTCGACGGATTGGACAAAGGTGACTCCCCGGCGCACGAACTCCTCAACGACGTAGCGATTGTGGACGATCTCATGAAAGACGTAGAGCGGCGGCCCGTATTTCGCGAGCGCCCGCTCCACGGTGGCCACAGCCATCTCCACGCCGGCGCAAAAACCCCGCGGCTGGGCCAGGATGACTTTTTTGACTGGCATGACCTTTAGTCTGAAGCAACAGGTAGGTGGTGTCAACTCTCCATTCTCTATCCTCGATCCACTAGTCCCAGTATGCTCTCAGCCGCGACCTCGGCGCCGTCGAGCGCCACCGCGGGCCAGTGGCGCTCTTTGTTAAGCAGCCGCTCAAGATAAGGCTGCAGGTTTGCCGTGAGAAGCTCCTCCTGGGGGATCAATTCGCTGGTCGCCAAGCTATTCATGGCCTCCACCAGATAGGGATATTCGGGAAAGTCTCCCCGAGAGGTATAGAGAAGCGGAACCTGATGAGCGATCACGTCGGCCACGATGCCGTAGCCGGGCTTGCTCACGACCACATCCGCCGCCCGGATGAGATCCTCGTAGTGAGGTATCGGCTCTGGTAGAACAACCAGATTCTCTGTTGTCCCGGGGTTCCGTCCGGTGGCGACGAAAAAAATCTCCCCCAGGCGCTCCAGCTTTTCCAGGGGCAACCTCTCCAATCCGAAGCCGCCGAAGGTCAGGAGAACAACCGTGGCATCGGCAGGAAGCCCGAAGCGCAGCCTTGCATGGCTCTTATCCAGCCCGGAGCGCCGGGTGATCAGCGGGATCTTCTTGATGCTGGGGAAGACCTCCAGAGGACAGCAGGGGGCGACGGCCAGGGCCAGGGTTGCCTGGCGATAAAAACCTTCCATTTCCTCGATGAGCGGAAAAAAAGAGGGCAGCTCATGAAGGTACGCCCGGTAGATCCAGTTCCAGGCGAAGTTGCCGATCGCTATCGAAGGAATCGCAGCGCGAGCGGCGATTTCAAAGCAGAGCGGCGGAATATCCCCCAAGATCAGACGAATCTTCTCTCTCTTAATGAAAGCTACCTCTTCTCGCACCAGCCTTGGGATGGTCCGGTGCAGCTCCGCACAAGTTCGAAGCGTCGCACCGAGGTCCATCGAGAGGCTGTCCTTCTGGACGATCCCGACATCGAAGGAGCAGCTCTGATAGGAGATGGCAAAACCGAGATCCTGCAGCAGCCAGCAGGGCGCCGCGGTCCTGATGTGAAATTCTAGTTCCGGGCGGGCATGGCGCAGGCTTCGGATCACCTGCGCAGAGCGCACCGCGTGGCCGTATCCATGACCGCTGATATAATACGCAACCGGTATCACTAAGCTCTCAGGCTGTATTTGAAAAAATCAACGTAGGCAGAACCCTCAGTGTTGTCAAGTTGCGCGGTCAAGCTGGGAGGGCTTGAAAAAGGGCATCGGAGTCCCTAAGCTTCGGCACAGGAGGATGCTATGACCGGAACCATCAAGAAGATCATCAGGCAAAAAGGCTTTGGCTTCATCGTGCCCGATGACGGCAGCGATGATATATTCTTTCACCGCGGGAGTCTCGCCCCCCGGGTCCAAATCGAAGACCTCAACGAAGGGGACTCCGTGCAGTTTCAGACCCGGAAGGGCGATAAGGGCCCCGTCGCCTTCGATTTAAAGCTCCGATAGCGCCCTAAATCCTCAGCAACCCCGAGAGCAAGTAGAGAAACCGCGCCAGGGCGGCTATTTCGGACTAGCGGACAGATGCGAGAATTTGTCGAGCTTTTCCTTGAGCTGCTGCAGCGTAAACGGCTTGGTGAGGACGTCGTTGCAGCCGGCAACCAGGCAGCTATGGATGTCCTCGGTATGAAAGAGAACGGTGGCCGCCAGGACAGGCAAGTCTTTCGTCCTTGAGTCCCCCGGCATCATGATGTCCACGATAACCAGGTCCGGTTTTTCCTTTGTTACCGCTTCAAGACCCGCCAGACCGTCAACCGCCTCGACAACCTCATAACCCAGGTAGGCGAGCTGGTGTTTGAGGATATCCCGATTATCGTCATTGTCTTCAATAATCAGGATCTTAAACATAGCAGATTCCATACCCTCCATTTGCCTTTGTGTCAATTGCCATAAATGGCGCCGCATGTGGAGTGCGGTGCGGCCTCTTTAACTTTCCGAACCGTGGTGTTATACGGAATTTCGATCTGAAGTCGGCATCTTTATCATTTAAGGGCCGACAGCAACCGCGATTTCAACTCCGTTGGAGGTGTTTCATGCAATTGAGAGCAACGCTTATGGTTTTTTGTCTCTCGCTTCTACTTTATCCTTGCAGTGCGTCGTCCCAAAGCTATCCGACCATCTACGTCGGACTGGTCTCGATTACGCCTTCGAATACGCCCGTCTTGGCGGGTGTCGATGGAGGATACTTCAAGAAACAGGGGCTAGAGGTCAAGCCCCTGGTTTTGTCCGGATCCTCCACGGCGCTCTCAGCCATGTTAGCCGGTGAGGTTCAGATGATCTCGATTGCCGGCTCCGGACTGATTAACGCTCATCTTGCCGGCGGGGACGCCATCATGGTCGCCGGCACGGTCAATTTTGCCCCTTACGAATTGATTGTCGCAAAAGAGATCAAGCGCCTCGAGGATCTAAGAGCTAAAAAAATGGGCATTGCCCGCTTTGGCGGATCAGCGGATTTTCTGGCCCGTTGGGGCCTGGAAAAAAACGGGCTGAAGCCGGGAAAAGACATAACGATCCTTCAGACCGGCGGGAATCCGGAACGGCTGGCCGCGGTCAATCAGGGGGCGATCCAAGCCACGTTGCTGGAACAGGCCTTCGCGCATCAGGCCAAGAAAATGGGCCTCCGGTCACTGCTGGACTATTCCACGATCGGCCTGGACTACCAGCACCAGGGCATTGGCACGACAAAGAGATTTATCGAGAAACACCACGAGGTCTCGGTGCGGTTTCTGAAAGGCATGGTGGAAGCGATCCAGCGGCTAAAGAGCGACCGGGCCTTCGGCTTCAAGGTAATTGAACGACATCTCCGGGTTTCGGACGCGGAGGTCATTCAGGGCGCCTATGACTATTACGTGCCGAAGATAGCGGCGGTCCCCTACGCCAACTTGAAGGGAATGAAATTCCTGCTGGACACGATAGCGGAAAGCAATCCGAAGGCAAAAAAAGCCAAGGCGGAAGATTTCGTGAACACGTCGTTGCTGAAAGAAATCGAAGCCGGCGGATTTTTGAAGCAGATATCCTCCGGCAGATAGTGTAGCCTGCACCTCTCCATGCTATCGTGGTGGGGGAGGAAAGATGGCCAACCGCCTGATCAAGGAAAGCAGCCCTTACCTCCTCCAGCACGCCCACAACCCCGTTGATTGGTACCCTTGGGGAACGGAGGCCTTCGAGAAAGCCCGGCGGGAAAATAAGCCGGTCCTTCTCAGCGTCGGCTACTCCGCCTGCCACTGGTGCCATGTCATGGAAGTGGAGTCCTTCGAAAACGAGGAGATCGCCGCCTTGATGAACCAGCTTTTTGTCAACATCAAGGTGGACCGCGAGGAACGGCCCGATCTCGATGAGATCTACATGAACACGGTTCAGATGCTTACCGGACGGGGCGGCTGGCCCATGACCGTCTTTCTCACCCCGGAGGGAAAACCTTTCTACGGCGGCACCTATTTTCCCCCCGAAGACCGCTACGGCGTTCCCGGCTTCCCCAAAGTCCTGAAGGCGGTCGCCCAGGCCTACCGGGAGAGGCCTCAGGACATAGAGAAAAGCGTCGGGCAGATCCTCGACGGCCTGAACCGCCTCGCCAGCCTGCGCGAGAGCCAGCGCCCCTTCTCCCCCGACATCATCGCCCGCAGCGCGGAACAGCTCTCTCAAGCCTATGACGCCGAACACGGCGGTCTGGGGCAGGCTCCCAAGTTCCCGAACGCGGGGGTGATGGAGCTCTTTCTCCGCCATTACTTAGAGTCGAAAAGCGCTCGCTATCTGGAGATGGTAACCACCACGCTCAGCAAAATGGCCGAAGGGGGGATCTACGACCATCTGGGAGGCGGCTTCCACCGCTACTCGGTGGACGAGAAGTGGCTGGTGCCCCATTTCGAGAAGATGCTCTACGACAACGCCCAGCTCACGCGCATCTACGCCCAGGCTTTTTGCCTCACGCAGGAGCCGCTCTTTAAGACCGTCGTCGAAGAGACTCTCGGATACCTTCTGCGCGAGATGCGTGGT
>JACPDC010000228.1 GCA_016184235.1 Deltaproteobacteria bacterium
CAGCGCCTGGATCAGGAGCAGCAAATCCCATCCCGGCTTGCGGTGATTGTGCTAAAAGCTCCCACGAATCGTATCGAATCCCTCCGCCCGTTGATTCCCGATCTTCTCAAAGCGTTGGAAGGCCCAAAGCCAGGTCAAAGCGTGCACGTGGGAGGGTAACGGGCAACGCAGAATGGATACTGCGCCCAAAGGTAAAGGGCCTAACGAGGGAAACTCCGAGGGAAAGGATCAATGACGGCTACTTCGGAGGAAGGTCCGAAACGAGGGTGCCTCGTGTTCCCCAGTCATCCTTATCCACGTCGTTGAAAAGAATGTGGAGCGCCTCTGGAGGCACTTTGGCAACCTCTTCGAAGTCCTTGGTGATCCTTCTTACTAACTCCTTCTTCACCTCTTTCGACCTTCCCTTGTACATATAGACCTGCACAACCGGCATGTTTTCCTCCTGGTTTGGTTACTAGTTATTGGTTGACTGGTTACTAGACTAACGAATACACGACGGTACTTGCCGTGTTCTAGCTCCTGGTTCCAGGGCATTCTCCACGGCATTGGCAATAGCCGCCGGAGCGGGAATCGCCCCGCCTTCGCCGACGCCTTTCATGCCGAGCGGCGTGTAGGGCGAGGGAGACTCGAGATGATCGGTCTTGAAATCGGGGATCTCCACGGCGGTGGGCTTGAGATAATCGACAAAGGTGGTATTGAGCGGCTGTCCCTGCTCATCGTAGACGAACTCCTCGTACAGCGCTGCCCCGATCCCATGAGCCGTGGCGCCGTGGACCAGCCCTTCGACGATGACCGGATTGAGCACGGTGCCGCAGTAGCAGGTCCCGATAGGCGACCTGCGCAAGCTCCTGCAAGGTCTTGCGAATATTAGGATCCTTCTTGGAGCGGACCGTGCCATCCGCCAGCTCCAGCTCTTCCGGCAAGGCCTTGAGCAGATAGGCGGCCAGGCTCAAGAGCTTCTCTTTAACCTTCTTGGCGGCTCCTTGAATGGCGCCCACGTCCGTGCCGGCGAACTTGTTCGAGTAATTGCCGGTCGTATAGAGCCAGGGGCTTACGAGAGAGTCGAAGTAGGGAGAGACCTGGACGGCTTCGAAGTCGACTCCCAGCTCATCGGCGACGATCTGGGCCGCGGCGGTCTGGTGACCCTGGCCGCTGCCGACATCTCCCAGCACGACCTGCACACTCCCGTCGCTCTCCACCCGCACCATCGCCGCCTCGCCGGCGCCCGAGGCGTTTCGCCTGCCGCTCGTCAGAATATAGGAGGATTGATTCGAGGTGCTGGGCTCGATCGCCAGGGCGAGCCCCAGTCCGAGCCAGCGCCCCCGGGAGCGGGCCTTTTCTTGCTCCTCGCGAAAGGATTCGTAGCCGATCAAGGAAAGCAGCTTGTTCAGGGTCTCGGGGAAATTGCCGCTGTCGATCAGCTCCCCGGTGGGGGTCGTGTACGGCATCTTATCGGGCGGGACCAGATTTTGCCGTCTCAGCTCGATGCGGTCCCTGCCGAGCCGGCGTGCGATGTTGTCCAGCATCCGCTCCAGCGCCAGGCACATGAAGGGCTTGCCGATGCCGCGGTTCGCCCCAGAGGGACACTTGTTCGTCATTACCGAGTATCCCTCGAAGCGAACCGCGCCGATCTCATAGCAATTCGTCACATTGCCGAGCTTGAGCAGGGAATGGACGGTCGGATTGAGGACGTTGAGCCCTTCATCGGCGATGTCCCGCACCTTGACGCCGAGCAGCCGGCCGGCCTCTCCGACCGCGACTTCCAGCTCCATCACGCCGTTGCACGCATGGACAAGCCCCATGAGATTTTCTCTCCGGTCTTCGATGAACTGAACCGGCCGCCCGCCGAGCTTCGACAGCAGCGCCGCCAGGACCAGATAGGGCGGCTTGCGCTTGTTGCCGAAGCCGCCGCCGATATCGGCCGTGATAAAACGAATCTGCGTATTGAAGAGGCCGAGGGAATGGGCCAGGATCGGCATCGCCTGTCCCGGCCGTTGATCGTTCGTCCAAAGAGTCAGGTATCGGCGCGAGCTGTCATAGCTGGCGATGCATCCGAAGGTCTCCAGAGGCGTAGAAGAATAACGATGGATGAAAAATCTCTCGCTGAAGACGTGAGCGGCCTGCTTAAAGACTCCGTCGACGTCGCCGTAGGTGAAACAGTCATGCCAGAGGATGTTGGTTTCCAAGGGCTCGAAGAGCAAAGGCGCGCCGGGCTTCATGGCCGCCTCGGGATCGACGACCGCGGGCAGCGGCTCGTACTCGACGCGGATTTTTTCCAGCGCGTCCTCGGCGAGGTAGCGGCTCGCGGCCGCCACGGCGACCACCGGCTCGCCGACGTAGCGGACCTTCTCGTAGGCCAGGCAATAATAGGGGGTCTCCACCGGGAGGGGAATCAAAGGGCGAAGGGGCTTGGACAGGGCCCTGGCCTGCTCGCCGGTGAGGGCGCAAACGACTCCCGGGATCTTCAGCGCCTCCGCGACATCGATGGAGACGATGCGGGCGTGAGGGTGGATGCTGCGCAGGATGGCCGCGTGCAGCATCTTCGGGAAGCTCAAGTTGGGCAAATAGAGGCCGCGGCCGGTGACGAACCTCCGGTCCTCGCGCGGATGAAGCGCCCGGCCTTTCCACTGTGCGCTTTTCATGGTTTTTCCGCTGTTTGAATTCTTTCCGCGGCCGCGCTCACGGCGCGGACGATATTGACGTAGCCGGTGCACATGCAGAGGTTCCCCGACAGCGCCTCGCGGATCTGAATCTCCGTCGGATGAGGGGAGCGCTTCAACAGGTCCACGGCCGCCAGCACCATGCCGGGGGTACAGAAGCCGCACTGTAAGGCATGGTGGTCCAGAAAGGCCTGTTGGATCGGATGGAGCTTCTCTTCCCTTGCCAAGCCTTCGATGGTGGTGATCTTGCAGCCATCGGCCTGGACCGCCAGAAGAATGCAAGAGCGAACGACGGCCCCGTCCAAGAGCACGGAGCAGGCGCCGCAGACTCCATGCTCGCAGCCTAGATTCACCCCGGTAAAACCAAGCTCCTCTCTGAGAAAGTCCGCCAGGGTCTTTCGCGGCTCCACGTCGCCTTCGAAGCGGACTCCGTTGACCTCCAGGGAAACCGGCACCAGGTCGGGCGCTTTCATGCTTTCCTCCAGCGCTCCATGGCGGATTCCAGCGCGCGCCGCGCGAGCACTCCGGTAAGGTGGCACAGGTAATCCGGGTTTTCTCTACCGGCGATGCTGGATCGAATCTCAGTTTCGGTGAGCTGCTCCACCCGTCGTAAAACATGCGCGAGAGAACTCGCCTGGGTTCTGATAGAGATTTCATCCTGGATGAGTTTCTCCACGTCCTGAACCCGGACAGGTTTCTCCACGCTCCCGCCGATGACCACGCGGGCCGACGTACACCGGTCGCCGGCGCCATCGGCAAAAAGGAGCACGCTCGCTTCCGCCAGCGCGAAGTCGCCGTGCCGGCGGGCGAATTCCACAAAGCTCCAGCCCGCGGGATGTCTGTCCAGGGGAATTCGCACCTCCTTGAGAATCTCGTGATCCGCCAACGCGGTCGCATAAAAACCGGTGAAGAAGTCTTCGGCTCGGATCACTCTTTCGCCATCGGGACCAGCCGCGACCATCCGGGCATCCAGCGCGGTAAGCACGCAGGGCAGCTCGGCTGCGGGGTCGGCATGGGCCAGGCTGCCCCCCAGGGTTCCGCGGTTGCGGATGGCGGGGTGGCCGATTTGAGGGATCGCCTCCGCAAGGAGCGGCAGCTCTTTGGCCAGCAGCTCCGAAAACTCCATTTCTCTGTGACGGGTGAGGGCGCCGATGGCGATCTTGTTCCCTTCGCTGCGGATGTAGGAAAGGCCGGGGATACTATTGAGATCGATGAGCGCCTCGGGCCGCGCCAATCTCAAGTTCATCAGCGGGATCAGGCTCTGTCCTCCGGCGAGCAGCTTGCCGTTGGCGGCGGCTCCGCTTAGGAGATCCAGAGCCTCCTGCAGAGAGCGTGCACGGTAGTAATGAAATGAGGCGGGTTTCATTTGATTTGAAACAGCTGTAAGGCGTTGCCGCTTAAAATCATCTCTTTGTCGGAGCCGGAAATTCGCGTCTGCGAGACGATACGGGTCGGATCGGGATCGCCGATCCCGAAGGGGCAGTCGCTTCCCAGCAAGATGTGGTTCGCTCCGGCCTCGGAGATCAAAAACTCTAAAATCTTCGCATCGAAGAGAATGGTATCATAATAGAACCAGCCGAGCGCTTCGCGCGCCATGCGCCGGGTCGCCTTTTTGATATCGTCGCGGATCTCCCGCCCCCGCTCCAGCCTCCCCACCTGGTAGGGAAAGAAGCCGCCGCCGTGGCAGAGGACGATCTTCAAGCCGGGAAACTGGTCGATGACCCCGCCGCAATAGAGCGAGGCCGCCGCCAGAGTCGTCTCGGCGGTCAGCCCTACGATATGGGTGAGGAAGTAAGAGCCCAGACGCTCAAGGCCCAGGGGGAAAAAAGGATGGATGATGATCGGCGTCTTGAGCTGCTCCGCCATGCGCCAGAAAGGGCGAAGCGAGGGGTCGTCGAGATTCTTGCCGTTGACGTGGGTGCCGATGGTGACCCCCAACATCCCGCATTCCTTTACGGCGAATTCGAGTTCTTCGGCCGCTCTCTCCCCGGATTGTAAAGGGACCGTGGCGACTCCCGTGAAATGGCGCTCGGGCTTTTGCTGCTTCAGCTCTTCGGCCAGACAGCGGTTGAGCAGGCGGCTCCAACGGCACCCCTGTTCCACCGGCAGGTTGTAGCCGACGATGTCGAGCCAGGTCGACAAGAGCTGATGCTGGAGATTTTGTTCCTTGAGCTTGTTTTCACGATCCTCCAGATCCAGAAGCTCCTTGATGATAGGACGGCCGGGAGCGCTCCCCTGACCGAGCCTGAGCTGGGGTCCTTCAGAGCCCGATGCCGCTATCTCGACACCGCAGTCCGACCCTTCCTGCTGGAGCCGCTGCATGACGCGGGAAGGGATATGGTGCGCGTGAATATCGATAGCCATTCCGTAGCCTCCGTTCTCGAGAGTCGTCCGCTGTCACAAGAGCGCCATTTTAGGCAAAGCAGGTCGCCGATGGCAAGGGCGTTTCTACTTTTGCTTTGAGATTTGACAGCGCTTCCATCGCAGAATATGTTACTCGGTGGACCGAGAGTCCGCTAAGAGGAAACGAGGAGGGTTATCATGGCAAGAAGCGACAAGATCACGGTGCTGAACCCGATGGGTTACCCGCCGAAGGTGACCCGCCAGTCCCTGGCCCCGCGGCTCGATGCGCTGGACGGCAAGACCGTCTATCTGGTCGACTGCCGCTTCGACGACTCGGAGCTGCTGCTCAAAGAGATGCAGAACTGGTTCCGTGAGCGGATGCCGAGCGTCAGAACGGTCTTCAAGCGCATATCGAGCGTCTATCTGAAGGACGATCCCCAGACCTGGGAAGAGATCAAGGCCAACGGCCAGGGCGCGGTCATCGGGGTCGGCCACTGAAGCACCTGCGCGCCGGCGGTCGCCGCGCACGGGATGAGGATCGACCACGACTACGGGGTGCCGACGGTTGCGCTGCACACTTCCGTGTTCCAGTGGGTGGTGCGGTCGGTGGCGCGCGCCAACGGCATGCCCCACATGCGCCAGGTGTTCGTGCCCCAGCCGGTGATCGGCAAATCTCCCGGCGAGCTGCGCGCCTACATAGAGGGAAACGACCCGGTCACGGGCCGGCCGGTGATGCGGGAGGTGATCGAGGGGCTCACCGCGCCGTTCGGCGAAGGGGAGCTGAACGAGACCGAATTCGAGCGCTCGACGCCCCGCCTGGCCGGTCCGGCAGGCGAGGAAGAGCTGCACCGTCTGTTCCAGGAAAACGGCTGGACGGATTATCTTCCGATCATTCTTCCAACCGAAGAGCGGGTTAAGGCGATGCTGGCCCGCACCAGTCGCAGGCCGGACGAAGTGGTCGGCCACATGCGCCCTACCGATTTTCGCGAGTACTGGGAGTACACGGTCGAGAAGGTCGCGGTCAACGCGGTGATGGCCGGCGCTAAACCGGAATACTTCCCGGTGATTCTGGCCATGGCGGCGAGCGGGGTGAGCGCGCGCGGGAGCTCGACCAGCTCCATGGCGAGCATGGCGGTCGTCAATGGGCCGGTCCGAAACGAGATCGGCATGAACTGCGGCACCGGCGCTTTGGCGCCTTACAACCATGCCAACGCAACGATCGGACGGGCCTACGGACTCCTTTCGCAGAACCTGCAGGGCGGCTCGGTGCCCGGCCACACCTACATGGGATCGCAGGGCAACGGCCTCGCCTACGGGAGCATGAGCTTCGGCGAGAACGAGGAGCGAAGCCCCTGGGAGCCTTTCCACGTGCAGCACGGCTTCAAGCCGGGCGAGAGCGCCGTAAGCCTCTTCACCGGCTGCCGGGCGACCGCCTTCTCGCTCGGGCTGCGCGAGAAGCACTGGCGGGAGCACGTCGGAAACATGCTCCGGGGATTGGATCCGCGCACGCCGCCGACGCTGCTGCTCGACCCGCTGGCGGCGCGGATGTTCATCGACCGCGGCGGCTTCGACACCAAGGAGAAGCTCATCGTCTGGATCGACGAGAACGCGCGCATGCCGGCGGGCGAGTTCTGGGACTACCAGCTCGCGCAGAATTATATCTACCCGCGCGCGACCTTCGGAGAAGAGCCGTGGGCCGCGAGGCTCAAGGCGGCGCCGGACGAGCCGATCCAGATGTTTCTGCGCAAGGACATTCACGTCGTGGTGGTCGGCGGCGAGACCAACCCCTACTGGCGCATCATGGGCTGCACCTACCAAAAGACCGTCTCCGTGGACGAATGGAGGTAGCCGGACATCGCGCAGGCCTGCCCGGAGATTTTCTGAAGTCAGCTCTTCGGCCAGGGGCGGATCGCCGAATCCTGGCGTAATTTCTTCGGATTGCAGAGCTCCCGGTGGGCGAAATCGGATATCTTTCTGCGCGGCTTGGCCTTGGGCCAGCTCTTGGCATGTCCGATCGGCACGACCCAGAGCAGCCGCAAGGGCTGCGGTACTTTAAACAGCTCTCTTAGCTCCGGCTCCACCTCCTCTCGTACCGAAACCCAGACCGTGCCCAAACCCATGCTCGCGGCCATAAGCATCATGTGCTCGACCGCGTTGGCAATACTCGCCTGGAAGAGCTTCTCGCGATCACCCGGCTGGCGGGTGGTGAGATAGACCTGCTTAGTGCGCGGGTCGCCGCAGACCAGGACCAGGACGCTCACGTCTCCCACATAATCCTTCTTTAGCCCCTTGTAGTGGATCGGGTCTTCTTTCTTGCGCTCTTTCCACTCGTTGTCGTAGATCCGGCGCACTTTTTTCATCTTGCCCCGATCGCGGGTCACCACGAACTCCCAGGGCTGGGTATTGGCCCCCGACGGGGCCCACCGGCCGGCCTCTAAAATCGTCTCCAGCTGCTTGTCGGCAACTTTCCCAGCCTTATAGACCCTGACGCTTCTCCGCTTCTTTATAACCTGCAACAGTCCTGCGCTGTTCACTGGCGCCTCCAGAAGTGCCAAGCATATATCGTATTCGCGCTACCAAGGCAAAATGCTGGGGGTTGATTATTCCCATCCTGCAATCACGCCAAGCAAATCGCAGACGCGAGTGGAATATCCCCATTCGTTATCATACCAACTGAGGCACTTGAGATACCTGCCGTCAGTGACACTCGTGAATCCCGCGTCAAAAATGGAAGAATGCGGATTGCCGATAATATCGGAGGAGACTACAGGCAATTTCATAAATTGCAGTATGCCTTTCATGCGCTTGGACTCGGCAGCGGCTCGTATCTCGGTATGTACATTCTCGACAGTCACGCCTTTTTCCAGTTCGACAAACAGGTCTACGACAGAACCATCCGGTACCGGGACACGCGCGGCAATTCCGTCCAGTCTCCCTTGCAATTCGGGCAAGACCTTGCCGACCGCCTTCGCGGCGCCGGTCGATGTCGGAATGATATTCTCCGCCGCCGCGCGGCTGCGCCGCCAGTCCGAGTGCGGAACATCAGCCAGGCGCTGGTCGTTCGTATAGGCGTGCACCGTATTGATGATGCCCTCCACGATACCAAAAGCATCATGGAGCACCTTCGCCAACGGCGCCAGACAGTTGGTCGTGCAGCTCGCGTTTGAAATGAGCCGGTGTTGCGGGTTCAGCCCCTCATCATTGACGCCCAGCACGACCGTGTAATCAATCTCGTCCTTCGCCGGAACTGTAAGCACAACCCGCTTGGCACCGGCGCGAAGATGATGGGTTAGCTGCTCCTTGGCAGTGAAAATGCCTGTCGATTCCACAACGACGTCGATGCCGAGCTCACCCCACGGTAGTTTGAGCGGGTCCTTTTCGCAAAGCATCCGGGTCCGGCCATGCGCAGTCACCAGATCATCCCCTTCCAGCCGCAGAGCGCCCTCGAAAGGACCCATCACGGTGTCATAATTCAGCAAGTAGCGCAGCGCTTCATTGTCAAAGAGGTCGTTAATGGCAACCACTTCAACGTCTCCACGCTTATCCAGAATACGGAATACTGTGCGGCCGATCCGGCCAAACCCGTTGATGGCAACCCTCATTTCACACCTCCGACGCCATCGAGCCTGCTATAGTGCCGTACCACATCGAGCACGCGGCACGCATGACCCAGGCTCTCGTACCAGGCCAGTACTTTGACGATTCTTTTTCCCGCCTTGAGGGTCGCCTGCGAATCAAAGAGCAATGATTGCCGGCAACCGATGACATCAGAGGAAACAATCGGATCATCAGTCACCCCGATCAGCATCGGGCGGTCGCCGGCGGCCGCACGCATGGCCTGGTTCACTTGCTGGATAGTCACTTTGGCATCTCGCATCACACAGTTCAGGTCCAGCAAGGAGCCGCGTTGCACCGGCACGTTGAGGGCGTAACCGCTCAATTTGCCCGAAAATTTTGGCAGGACGAACTCCACCCAGCGGGCCGACTCGTTATTGTTGGGGATGATGTTCTGCGCCGCGGATCGACTGCGACGAAAATCCTCGTGCGCATAATCCTGAAGAGACTGATCGCTGCTATAGGCATGGACCGTTGTCATCGACGCGTAGTCGACTCCCAGTGCCTTGTCCAAAGACTGCAACAAGAGCGCGAGAGCATTGGTGGTGGCTGATCCTGCCGATATCAGTCTGTCTTCGCTGACTGCACTCTCTTCATTGATACCCGGGATTATAACACGATCTATTGGCTCTGCCGGCAGCGATGCCAGAATTATCCGTCCCGCACCGGCTCGCACATGGGCTTCCATGTCCGCACGATGCCGATATCGGCCTGTGGCATCCACAACGCAGTCGACGCCCAGAATATCCCACGGGACCTCTCCCGGTCTGGCAAGCTGTAGCATTCTGGTCCGGAATTTCTCATTTACCAGATAGTTGTCCCGGAGTTCACTGCACGGCTCATCCAGACCGTCGCTTCTTAGCAGGTAATGGAGGATTTCCGGTTTGCCGACATCCGCGACCGCGGCGATTTCGACATCCCCATGTTCCAGCGCGAGGTGATAGAGGTGACGGCCGATTTGGCCCAACCCCATAATGCCGATTCGGATTTTCCCGTTACGCATCATTGCAGCTCCGTCGCCCTCAAGAGGTTCAGTGTTATGCTACACCCCCCAGCCTGAGAAGGCCATATGGCCCCCACGGCTTAATTGAAATGACGGTGGAATCGAATCCCACGCAGGGTGGGAGGAGCGGGTTTATACTTCGGCGGCACCTAAGGCTTTTTGTGCTCGTGTCTTCCCTTTGCCGGGCAAAAAAAAGGCCCCGTTTGGGGCCTTTTTTCAGATCGAACGTCGGCTCTTATATTCTTGCCTTCAAAATCCCCTTGATCGGGGCGACGCCGGGAATCTCCCACTCATCCCACATCTCGTCGACCATTTTCTGAATGTAGGTGAAGTGATCTTCTTTGAGATGATCGAAGCGACCCTGCTTGGTGAGAAAGTCTTTCACGGGAATTCTTCCTTTGCCGGTCTTGCGCGCGTCCCAGGTATAGATGACATTGCCTTCGACGATTTCGTAGAGCGGATAAAGGCCGCTTTTGATTCCAAACTCGCCGAGCTCGTTCGAGAAGCGTGGGTGATAATCCCAGCCTTTCGGGCATGGGTCGTAGGTGTGGATGAAGGTCGGACCGCCGATGCTGAGCGCTTTGCGCACCTTGTTGTAATAGTCCGTCGGAGGAAAGGTGGCGCAGGCGGTGGCGACGTAGCGGCAGGTGGGATGGCCGACGGCCAGCATGCCGGCGACGTTCTTCTTCCAGCGCCGCTGCATGATGGGGTGCTTCGTTCCCGGAGGCGTGAACGTGGTCTGCGCGCCGTAGGTGGTCAAACCCGTCGCTTGAATATCGGTATTCGCGGCCGATTCATTGTCGTACATGATAATCAGCAAGTCGTAATCGCTCTGCAGAGCGGCGGAGATGCCGCCGATTCCCATATCGCCGGCGCCGAGATCGCCGGAGAAGTTGATGACGTTGATCTTCTCGTCTTTGATCTTCCCCTTGCGCTTGAGCGCCC
>JACPDC010000229.1 GCA_016184235.1 Deltaproteobacteria bacterium
CGCCACCACGGCCCTGGCCGTGTCCAGTGAGGTGTAACAGGGTATCTGGTTCTCCACCGCAGCCCGCCGGATATCGAAGCCATCCCTCAGGGGGGTGCGGTCTCCGGTGACCGTGTTGATGACCCCGTTGACGGTGCGGTCCCGGATAATATCCAGCACGTCCGAGCGCCGAACGCCCTCTTTCGACTCTACAACTGATCGTGCAACCGGGATAAGACCAAGAATCCTTCGTATCTTTGTAAAGTGAAAGTGTACTAACCCGGCCCCATCTTTGTCCGGGCAGACGTGAAGGATCGACCCGTCTGAGGCAACAAATCCAATCCCTGGTGGGCAGCACTCCTGCCCGGCACTCTCCAGTTGAGAAAGTAGATCCAACTCATTCCTCCAAGCGTGGGTTTCGAAAGCGCGAAGACCGTCTGCTACTGCCACCTCGTCATGCTCATCGGCTGAAAAATCCGGATGCTGGATCCAGTAGCGGATCGATCTCATCTGCTTTTACTATGTGGTCTAATCTTCCATGGCGTCGGAGAAAGACCCCTTTTCCTCTCCACCATTTGAGGAGATATTCGTCTTTTTCACGAGGTGCTCCTTCCCGCTAACTCACAGGCAGGATGCCTTTTTCATTTCGGCTGTAGATTGTTAGCCCAAAGAGGATTTTATAGCCGTTTTCAGGACTTGGCAACGAAATTTACGAGTGCCCAGAATGCAACAAGCACTGCGGGGATTGGCAGGCTATTCTGGTTCAGACGGCGGCAAATAATAGGCCTCGACGGCGGGTTTGTAGGAGCGCGGGAGCCAGAGAGGGCGGCGGAGATTATTGGGGCCGAGTGCGGGTCGTGTCATCTTGAGCCAGCGTTTGTAGACCTCATGCGACTTGTTGGTGTCGACGAAGATATCGCCGTAGCGATCCTCCGGACCGACCCCCTCCACTCTCACCTTCTGATGCCAGCAGTGCTGGCCGCTGATGAAATCGGGCTGGACGGGAAAAGTAAGATTCTGATGCACGCCGCCATCCTCCCACCAGATGCGCTCCGAATCGGGGTCGTCGCTCTTAAACGGCCGGATGCCGTGAATCTGCCGCATCATCCACTGTCCGGGCGCAACCTGTTTTAAATCCACCAGCGCGGTTGACCAGCGCTCGCCTCCCATTTCTTCTTTAAGCCGCCACCTGCCGAGATGATGCGAGCAGGCGACGACACCCGGCCTGATCCCTTCCGTGACCCACACCTTGTCCACGAAATAACCGATCTCCGTGTGAACCTTGAGGAGCTCTCCGGTTTTCACGCCGAGCCTCTCCGCGTCTTTGGTATGGAGCCAGAGAGGGTTCTTGTGCGAGATCTCATAGAGCCACTTGGCGTTTCCCGAGCGCGTGTGGATCAGAGTCGGCAGGCGAAAGGTCGGCAGGAGGAGCATCTCGCCTTTTGCCTGGTTGATCTGCTCCCTGTGCACATGGCTCTTGATGTAGCCCGGCACGGCATGCTCCGGCCACTTCCATTCTTTGAGAGTCTTGGAAAAGAACTCCAGCTTGCGCGACGGCGTCGGAAAGCCGGTGCAGGGGATAGCATCGATCTCGACACCGATGACGCTTCCGGCTTTCGTGATAACCTTGCTCACAGGATCGAGCGCAGAGCCTTCCAGCTCTTTTTCTTTAAGCCTGGTCTCGTGCGTCCGGTAGACGTTTTCCTCTATCAGGAAGGCGCCATATTTCCGCATGTACTCCAACGGCGTAAGCCCTTCTTTCGCGGCCGACTCAGGCAGGCCCGGCACGCTGTTTTCGAATATCCAGCGGTAATAGTCCTCGACCGTGAGCTTCTTCCCCGGTTCGTAAGGCGACTCGAAGTATTTGCGGATGCCGAGGGAGCCGTCCGGATCGACTTTCCAGGAAAGCTCGATCCAGAACTCATCCTCTTCCCATATCTCACCCAATCCCGCCTCGCGATGCGCCTCGTAGGTAAAATTGAATTTCTTTCCCTGCCTCTCCAGAGCCACGCGCAGCACCGGCTGGCGGAATCCGATCCAGCGCGCCGCGTGCGTCTCCTGGCTCATCAGGTCGTGGCGCTCCGAGGCATGTCCCATCGGCAGCACGTAATCGGCGAACCAGGCGGTCTCGCTCCAGGTCGGCGTCAAGCAGGCGTGGCGCTCCACTTTACTCTCGTCCGTCAGCGCCTCGATCCAGCTCATGCCGTCCGGATTGGTCCAAACCGGGTTATAGACGCGGGTGAAGTACATCGCGAGCTTTCCCCTCCCCTCTTTCAAGAAGTGGGGCAGGAGAAAGCTCATCTCGAAGAATGCCAGAGGATACTCGCGCGGCAGGAGCATCTCGTTCCAGATCTTCGCCGGCGGAGGCATCAGAGGCGGCGCCGGGACAAACTTGTTCCAGCCGCTCGGCGCGGTGCCGCCGGGCGTCGCCACCGCTCCTACCAGCACGGTCAAAAATTCGAGCGCCCTGGCCACCTGCCAGCCGCCGAGATTGCCGGCCGCGGCATTGCGCCAGACGTGGGTGGCCAGCGCCGATCCGGCGCGCCCGACCTCGCGGGCCACCTCGACGATCAGACCGGCTTTCACTCCGGATTCCTTCTCGGCGAACTCCGGCGTGTATTGGCCGTAGATCTCTTTCAGGATAGAGATGAAGCTCTCAAATGTCCGCGGCTTGTCCGGATACTCCTCGCGCAGGTACTCATCCCAATTGATCCACTTTTCGAGAAAAGCGCGGTCGTAAAGTCCCTCTTTCAAAATGACGTTGCACATCGCCAGCAACAGCGCCGCCTCGCTGCCGGGCCAGGGCGCAAGCCAGTAGTCGGCCATCGAGGCCGTGTTCGAGAGCCGGGTATCGACAGCGCAAATCTTCGCCCCCTTCATCTTCGCCTCGATGATCCTCTGGGCGTGCGGGTTGAAGTAGTGGCCGGTTTCCAGATGGGAGCTTAAGAGCAAGATGAAGCGGGCGTTGGCGTGGTCGGGCGACGGGCGATCCAGGCCGTGCCAGAAGGCGTATCCGGCGCGCGCCCCGGCCGAGCAGACATTGGTGTGGCTGTTGTGGCCGTCGATTCCCCAAGCGTGGAGAATCCTCTGGTGATAGACCAGCTCGTGGCCCGGCCTCCCGACGTGATACATGATCTCGGTGCGACGGTCTTCCACGAGCGCCTTGCGCACCCGCGCGGCGATATCGTCAAGGACCTCATCCCAGCTTACCCTCTCCCATTTTCCCTCTCCCCTCTTTCCCGCGCGCTTGAGTGGATAGCGAATCCGCTCCGGATCGCTCACTTGATTGATCGTAGCCGGCCCTTTGGCGCAGTTGCGCCCGCGGCTTCCCGGATGCAACGGGTTGCCTTCGAATTTTTTTACGCTCAGCCTGTCTTTGTCGACGTAAGCGAGAAGACCGCATGCAGCCTCGCAATTAAAGCAGATCGTCGGGATCAGGCTGTAGCGCCGCTCGACTTTTTTGGGCCATGAAGCCGCGTCGTACTCTTTCCAGTCATCCCAGCGCTCGACCGGAGGATAGCTCGCCAGTTCTCCGCGAGGAGGCTCCAATCCCGCTGCCACCGGATTAAGTGGATTACGAGTTTCTTTCATCGAATTTCTTCTAATAACTCGTTCAAATTGTTGAAGCCGTTCAACACGTTCAACTCAGAGGAACTGACTGGCCGGCCTTGATCCAGAGATCCTCGAACACCCAGAGGCCGATCAAAACCAGGAACGCAACCAGGGCCGAAGTGAAATAGGCTGCTCCGTCTTGCAGACCAACCCACATCAACAGCAGAATCGGCACAAGATTCCCCAGACCGACGGCAAGCCACCAGAAGCGGCCTGACAACGGGCCCTCTTTCAAATGGGCTATCGCCCTTCTTACGTTTTCACTCGCGTGGCCGAGGGAGATTTCTCCCAGAGTCATTGCCAGATCAAAAACCAGAGAGACGTAGAGCACTTTGGACAAGAGGCTGATCAGCGCAGGACTCGCGTGAGCTACCGCGCCGAGGATCAATAGCGTCGCGCTTCCCGCGGTCACGGCCTGAGCCAGCAAGCGCCAGAAAAAAAGCGGGCTCTGCCAGAGATCCCTCCCTTTCGCCTGGGCGAAGAGAAAGGCGGAATAACAGGCCGAGGCGATCGCCAGCAGCGCGGTAAGCCCTAAAAGCAAATCGGGGACTCTGCCCTGTGTGATACCGAAAAAAAGCCAGAGCGCGCTCAGCAACCCGTAGGCGAACAAAATGTAACCGCCCCAGACCAGCCAGGATTTCAAGTTGGGCTTGAACAGTATGTAGAAAAATCTCTCGGGGCGCTTGAGGTCGAGGATCAAGAGCAGCGTAGTAAGACCGGTAAAGGCGAGCGCGACCAGAGGGCTTGCCACCTCAAGAAGCCTGCTCGCTCCTCCGTAGCCGAGATTCAAAAGAAACGCCGCTAAAAGAAGAACGCCGGCCGCGATCGACTTCGTCCAGAGATACGACGCGATCTTTCCGCCCCAGAGCGCCGGGTGAGGAACATCATAAACCTCCCTGGCCCCGCCGAGCGCGGCTCCATGCCCGGTCTCCACGGCCGGGCCGGAAAGTGTCTCCGCGGCCGGGTTCTTGTCGGCCCAGAGATAGCTGCTCTGAGGCTCCAGCATGGCGGGCTCCAGGAGATCTCCATCCACGCCGAGGTAAAAGAGCTTCGGTCTCGTCCCCTTGCCCGCTTTGCGTACGCTCGTCTTTTGCGTGGCCACGGTCCAGCTGATCCGGCTCTCGGGATCATCGAGATCCCCGGCGATAATCGCCTGCTCCGGGCAGACGATGACGCAGGCGGGCTCAAGCCCGACCTCCACGCGGTGCGCGCAGAAATTACATTTGGCCGCGGTCTGGGTATCGGGATCGATGTACAGGGCATCATAGGGGCAAGCCTGCATGCAGGACTTGCAGCCGATGCAGCGACTATTGTCGAAGTCAACGATGCCGTCGGAGCGGCGAAACAAGGCTACTGTCGGGCAGATCTCTATGCAGGGGGCGTCATCGCAGTGGTTGCATCTTAAGACGCTAAAGTAACGTTTGGTGTCGGGAAACTCGCCTTTCTCGATGTATTTGACCCAGGTCCGATAGACTCCGATCGGGACATTGTGCTCTTCCTTACAAGCTACCGTGCAGGCATGACAGCCGATGCAGCGGTTCTGGTCGATGACAAAACCGTAGCGCATTCAAAGATGAAAAACCGCGACCGTCTCTTCATAAAGTATCGGAAGCGTGTATCAGAGAAGGAATGAAGATGTCAAGCAATTGAAGATTTTGATTGCAGCTTCGCGGTGATATCCTCGGACAGCAACCGCTTATTGACCTTCGTGTCAGAGACCATAGGCAGGCCCTCCACGATCTCAAGGCGCTCGGGAAGCTTGTAAGGAGCGATCTTTTTAGATTGAAGGAAAGCGGCGATCTCCTCGAGCGTGGGCCGGTCGTCTCCACGCGGGATCACGTAAGCGCAAACCCGCTCGCCTAAGATCGGGTCGGGCATGCCCACCACGGCCGCCTGCCTGATTTTGGCATGGGCGAGGAGAAGATCTTCGATCTCACCGGGCTGGATATTCTGGCCGCCGCGAATGATGATCTCGCTCTTTCGCCCTACGATGATCAGATTTCCCCTATCATTCCATTGAGCCAGATCTCCCAACGGCAGCCAGCCGTCACAGGTCCAGGTTTTTTGAGTCGCTTCGGGGTCTTTATAGAAGCCGGAGGAGCAGGCGGGACCGCGGCCTTGAAGCTCTCCGATCCGGCCCGGGGCGACGGTATTCCCTTCCTCGTCCACGAGGCGCACCTCTGTGCCCACCCTGGGTCTCCCCACGGTATGGTAGCGCGTCTCTTTAGGATCCTCAGGGGAGGTGAAAACTACTCCACCCCAGTCCACCGCTCCATAGGTGTTGAGCACCATGCCGCCAAGCTTTTCCTCGGCTTCCTGCGCTAGGGGAGCCGCAAGAGGCGCGCCGACGCTGAGCCAGAAACGGACCGAAGAGAGATTGTAACGATCGGGGCGCGGATAACGGGCCAGCAAGGCGAGCTGAGCGGGAACGAGACAGGCTACCGTAACTTTCTCCCGTTGAATCAGGTCGAGCGCCGCCTCGGCCTCGAAATGAGTCATGAAAACAGTCTTTGCTCCGATTTGTGGGGCCGCGAAATAGACCGGGATGTTCGGCCCTCCCGCTGCCGGCGAAAGGGCCGCCAGGACATCCTGCTCCGAGAGCTTCAGGACGTCTATGTAGCTGCGACCGTAAAGCAGTCGCGCCGCCGCGGTATATTCCGAAAATTTAGGCAGACCCGTGCTGCCCGTGGTCGAATTGATCAGCGAGACTTCGCCGGCGCTAAAGCGGCGCTCTTCCAAGGCCACCGGACTGATTCTCTCTTCCCAAGGAGCCTGCGCGACCTGATGCAAGGAAAGCGCCCCCGCAGGCGTCTCGTCGCCCGCTATGAGAATCTGACGCAGGCGAGGCAGTCCCTTCTTCAACTCTCCGATCATGCCGAAGTAGTCGAAGTCCCGATACCTCCATGGAATCACCACCGCGGCGGCCTCGGTGTAACCGAGGCAATAACTCATCTCGTTTTCCCGCAGGGTCCGCGGGACAGGAAGGCAGAGTATTCCCGCCTTTTCGCAGGCGACCCGAATGAGCGGCAGCTCCACGCAGTTGGGGAGCTGGACTACAAGCACCTCATCGCGGGCCAGTCCCAGGTGGACCAGGGCGAGGGCCGCCCGATCCGTCCACCTCTTTGCTTCAGCCCACGACAGCCGGCGCTGCCCGTCAGCGACCGCAATGCCTCCTGGGTCCCGGGCTGCATTGCGATCCCAGCAGTCCGAAAGCGTAAAAGGCTGCCAGGCTCCCCGACACAAATAGTCGCTGACGGTCTCGTCTGTCAGGCGAGTAGGGCGGGACATCTTTAAACCAGCGCGCTAGGATTTAAGATGCCGCAGGGAAGAGAAAACATCCTGCCACGGCTGGCCGGGCGCGTAAGGGGGCAGTTCTTCCAATATCTTGATGCTCCATGGTTGCGGATGAAGGTGCCCGGTCTCGGAGCGAATCCAGAGGGTGTCACCGTCGGGGAGATTCCCTGAATTGCGCGATAGCTCGGCCCGGACTAATTTTGTATCGTACTTACGGGGACCGGGCGTAAGATCCTTGATAAAGAGCGTTTCTTTCCCATCGCCCAGATCGCTCAACCGGCGCACAAAAGTCACATATTCTTTTTTCACGGTTTTCCTCCCAACCCGTAACTCTCCCAGTTAGCGAGAACTTTCTGCCTGACCGCTTCGCGGTAGGTGGTTTCAAAAGATGACTTTACCGGGATGGATTCTTCTTCCCAGTCCTCCGGCCAGGTGGCGTCAAAAACCACGGAGGCGCCTTTGAGCCGCCGGCGCTCCTCGGCGCTGAAGCACGGGGTCAAGGCATTGGCCCGCCCCTCGTAATGCTCCACGGTGATTCCCTTCGCCGGGTGGCACTTGGTGGCAAAGGCATGGATGACCTGGTTCATGTCGAAAGGATCCAGATCTTTGTCCACGACGATTATCTTGGAGACCATCACCCGCCGCGCGGTGAAATAGTCCAGCACCTGCCGGGCCACACGGCTGCCGCCGCGCTCGACGCTGACGACTATAAGGTGGGTCACGCCCTCAGGCGGGACATAGACTTCCCTTACCGGGACCCCGTGGCGCTTCAGCCCGCGCTTCATGGCGATCGCCGCGGTCAGAGAGGCGGCAATGGAGCTATCGTCAGGCGGAACGCCCAAGGTGCTGAGGGTAATAATAGGATTCGTCCTGTGCGTAATGGCGGTGATCTGCACCAGAACGCCTTCGCTCATGGTGCCGCTGCGGTATCCGGGGTATTCCCCGAACGGCCCCTCGTGGGCGATTTTATCCGGCAGCACCTCTCCTTCGATAACAATCTCGGCATGGGCCGGAACCATCAGGTCCTGGCTCTTGCACTGGACGAGCTCTACCGGCGCCCCCCTGAGCCCGCCGGCATATTCGACTTCGCTCTCTCCGGGTTTATAGGGGTCCGTGGCGACCATGTGGCAAAGAGATTCACAGCCGATGACGATGGCGATGGGCATCGGCTGCTTGCGTGGCAGGTATTTCGCTTTCATCATCATCGCGAGCTGGCTCGTGGCCTGGGGCCAGCCCGTGAGCATATTTTGCGTGTGCGTCATGAAACGATACATGCCCCAATTGCTCCACCCCGTGTCCGGGTCCTTTGTTATGACGATGTCCCATGTCCCGATATACCGGCCGCCGTCCCCGTCGTGCACCATCGGCGCGGGCAGGCGATAGATGTCCGCCTCGGGACCGGTCATGGCATTTTCCTGGCAAGGCGCCGATTTGACCACAACGGGTTTCAGTTTCTTCTCGCGCCGCTCTTCGTACGCCGCGTAAATCTCCCGGACCGCGGTGTCCGGCGGCAGACCCAGCGCAATGGCGACCCGGCGCCAGGTCGCCACAGGGCCGTTGAGGATCGCGTAGCCGGGAGGATAATCCTTGATCTTCTCGAACAGGAGCGCCGGGCCGGCCCGTTCGAAGACGCGCCTGCTGATCGCTCCCACCTCCATATCCCAGTCGACCTCTTTCTTGACCCGCACCAGATCCCCCGATTTGTCCAATGCGGCGATAAACTCCCGTAAGTCGGAAAACGCCATTTTCTCCCCCTTCTTACTGTTTCTCTCCGTACAGTTTCGCTATGTGCCCGCTATCTTCAAGCTCTTTTAAAAAGCGCGTTTCTAAAAACGATCTCGGATCAGCTCCTCTGGCTTTGGGATTGGCCTTTTCCAAATCCTTCAGGATAACCTCGATTCCCTTGGGATCAGGATAAGGGAGCCGCGCCATGAACTTGACGGCGTAGGCATTGTAGGATTCCTCTATCGCTTCCGCATCGTCGATTTTCATAAGCTTGGAAATCGAGCGCAGGCTCGCCTGCTTGTTCGTCTTGTAGAAGTGAATTCCCTCGGCAAACGCCGTGACGACGCGCCGCACCAGATCTCTTTTCTTATCGATCACGGAACGCGAGGTGACCAGAGAAGTCCCCAGGTAATCCAGGCCGAGATCCGCCAGGGAGGCCAACTCATTGAAACCCGCCTTTCGCGCCCTGACGGTCAACGGCGGTTGAATCAAAACCGCGTCAACTCTGCCGGTTTGCAGGGCGGCAAAGCGGTCGGGTGGTCCCCCGACCGAGACGAAGGATACTTCTTTGTCCGGCTCAAGCCCCCATTTTCTGACCGCCACCCTGGCGCCGTAGTCATCCGATGATCCCGGCCGGCTGACGCCGATTTTTCTTCCTTTAAGGTCGGCCGGGCTCTTGATGGCCCGATTCGAAAAAATATAATGTTCCATCGTATTGACGAAACTCATGAGGACGGCCGTATCGGCCCCCGCCAGGTTGGCCGTGATGGCGGCCGGCCCGGCAAAGACGACAAAATCAACGCTCCCGGCCAAAAGCGCGGCGATGTTGGGCGGGGCCCCGGTGATGTAAATGACCTGGGGCTCCAGATTATGTTTGCGGAAGATGCCGGCGTCCCTGGTGACAAACAGGATCGCCTGGGAGCCGGTGAGCGCGCTGTGGCTCATATTGAATCGCTCTTGCGCCTGCCCCGATCGGGTGAGTCCCAGCAGCGCCGCCACGAATAAAATAGACAGATGGAAACCTCTAAAAACTCCGTTTGCCATTTTTATTCCTCCTTTATGCGGGTTTAATGCCCCGCTCTTTCAGCAGCGATACGAATGCCCGCATCCACACGTCGTAATCAGGTCTCCTCCCCGCAGTCACGATATTCCCGTCCACTACCGCTTCACGTGTTTGTACCCAGATGCATCCGGCCGCGAGACAACGGTTATCGACCCGCAGATGCTCCGGGCCCCGGCCTCCCGGTATGACAAGAGCGGCGAATGCCGACGGATCGATCTCATCCAGAGAGGCATCCGGCACGATGATGAACCCCGGCAGCTCCTGAAAGGTATCCCAGGTGCCATCCAGGCCAAACGGCATGTGAACGACGGTTCTAAGGGGCTTCTTTTTGGGCGCGGCGACGGTGACATCGAAGCCTTCTTCCAGCATGCGGAAATAGCCGTAATCATGATGGCCGGAGCTGGTAGACTCCTCGATAATCATAAGAATACGAGCGGCATGAAGCACTCCCGTCCCCGTGTAAACAGGCGTTCCTTTCAGCATAGACAGGAATGCCCGTATCCATACATGGTAATAAGGTCTCCCCGGTACGGTCACAATGTTTCCGTCTACTACCGCGGATGGCGACGCGAGGCTTGATCAGGCTGTTGCCGGTCAATCGCCTCCCTTTCAGACCTGCTTCAAGAAGAACAAGAGGGCCGCGACAGATGGCCCCTATGGGCTTGTCGCTGTCAACGAAATGGCGGACAATTTCGACGCAGCGCTCTATATTCCGGATCTGCTCCGGGGCCCGGCCTCCGGGCAGCAGCAGGCCGTCGAACGTGGCAGGGTCGATCTCGTCGAAGGAAGCATCCGCGTCCATCGCGTACCACGGCCTCTCGACGTAGGTATCCCAGCCCTCTTCCTGCTGATGAATGACGACATGGAGACGCTTCTTTTTGGGCGCGGCGATGGTTACATCAAACCCTTCTTCACGCATGCGGAAAACCGCGTAATCCAGATCAGGAGTGGAACCATCCCCGGTTACTATTAGAATACGAGTCATACGTAGTTCCTCCCTTCACAGCATTCGCCCTACTCCGTGATCTTGGGGCTCTCCTTATCCAGAAACTGATGGCTGCAAAAGGGACAGAGAAGCTTTATCTCCTTGTGTCTCAGCTCATCCCAGTGGCAATAGAACTCTCCCTGGCATCGGGGGCAGGTAACCCAGAATATTTTCGCCATAAGCCTCTTCCTCCCTGTTTGATCCGCCCTAGCTCTTAGGCAGGCGATCCAGAATCGCCGGCGGGATAAAATCCTCGATCCGAGTTCGAGCCAGGGCCTCTTCAGGCACACGCACTCGAGCGGCAAAGGGCCTCTTCGCCGGACGGGTCGCATCGATGATCATCTTGGCGGTCATGATGTCGTCCGTCTGCGACGGGTCCAGCATATTTCCCTTGACATTTTTTAAAATGTCCACGTCCTGGTCCGCCTGCACCCGCGTCGCGACGGCCCACATGACTTCTTCTTCGTTGTGGACATCGATATCGGCATCCACGACCACCACGTGCTTGACGAAATCGCATCCCGCCAGAGCCGCCAGCGCGGCCTGCTTGGTCTCGCCATCGATTTTCTTGTCGATCGAGACATAGCAGTGAAAACGGCCGCAGCCTGAGATGGGAAAATGGACCGCCTTTGCCGTCGGCACGATCCCCCGGATCAAATTGAAGAGGCTCCCCTCTTTGGGAATTCCTCCCAGAATCCAGTTGTCCCGGTGGCCGACAAAGATATGCTGGAAGACGGCGTCGCGCCGGTGCGTGATCGCCGTCACCTCGATCACCGGGCGGAGCCGCTGGGGGCCGTAATAGCCGGGAAATTCCCCGAACGGCGCCTCTACCTCTTTAACATTGGGAAGCACGTGCCCCTCGATGACAATCTCCGCGTCCGCCGGCACCAGAAAATCCTCTCCCCAGGTCTCGGATGCCGTGAGCCGCAACGGCTCTCCCATGACGGCCCCTACGCGGGCATAGTCATCGACGCCGAACGGAGAAACATTCAGCGCCCCGAGATAGAAGGAAGGGTGATGGCTGACCACGATAGCGACCGGCGTCGGCCGCTTTTTTTCTTCGTTCTTCCGGTGAATCTGCCAGTTGTGTCTCGGAGACATATGGATGCCGAGCCGCCTCGGTCCCTTCACCATGTTGCGGAGAAAGGCGACGTTATAGAAACCCTCCTCCGGATCCTTCATTACCGGAGTCATGTCGATATAGGGAGCGGGGTCCATAGCGTGATGGCGCACAATCGGGAACTCGTAGATATCCGCCTCTTTGTCGCATTTTATAACCTCTTTGACCGGGGCTTCGCGGGCGGGGACCTTGACCGGAGGGATCAACTGCTCCTCGCGCCTTGCGTACTCGAGGCTCAATGGCAGAGCCCCATCCTTGGGGTCGAGACCCAAGGCCAGGGCGCAGCGCCCGCGCGTAGCGAAGAGGTTGCTCAAAACCGGAAACGAAGAGGGCTTGCCGTGGAGGTTCAACGGCTTTTCGAAGAGAAGGGCTGGAAATCGACTTCGGTTCTCGAGGTGCTGCAGCAAGGCGGTGACCTCGAAACGGCTCGGGTCGATGGGGCGGTCGATGCGCAGGAGGTCGGCCGGCAGCCGATCTTCCAGTTGCGAAAGGAATTCCTTGAGCTTTTTCGCCATAGTCCCTCCTAGGAGCCGGCGCTCCGGGTTTTCATCCCGTCGCCCGTACGGCCGTTCTTGAGCTTCCCGGAAACCTCGCCGGCCGCCTCTTTCAGCAGTGAAATGAATCGCGGCAGCTTCTTTTGAGGCAGACGAAACCGGATCCCGGTGATCGCGATGGAGCCGATCGCCGCGTCTTTCTCGTTCAGGATCGGAGCCGCCAAACCCCATGCCCCCTGGTGACGCTCCTGTTGCGAGAAATCATAACCACGGCTGCGAATCACCGAGAGGGCCTTTTCCAGCTTGGCCTTGTCCACGATAGTCGAGGAGCAAAGCTGCTTGAGCCTCACGGTCCGGAGATAGGCCCGGCGCTCTTCCTCTTCCATGAAGGCGAGGATCACCTTGCCGGAGGCCCCGGCGTAAAGGGGAAAGCGCCTTCCGATCGGGGCGGTGAAGCGGATACTCTCGGGACTCTCCACGCATGCCGCGTACCTCGCCTCCCACCCGCCGCGGATGCTCAAGAAGCTCGACTCACCGGTCTCCTTGGCCAGCCGCTCCAGGGCCGCGCGGGCAAGCCGGGGAAGATCCGGGCCGCCCGCGCGGCCGAGCTCGCAGAGGAGGCTGCCCAGGCTGTATTTTTTGCCTTCCGGTACAAGAGAGAGAAAGCCGCGATCGCGCAATACCCGTACGAAGCGATAGACACTGCTCGCCGGCCAGCCGAGGATTTTGGCCAATTCCTCAACGGACAACTCGCGCCGGGATTGGAAGGCCGACAAGAGATCGATGGCGCGATGCAGGGATTTCATGGTTATTACATTGTGATAAAGTTATTATCACAATAGGACGAAGTGAAATTCCGTGTCAAGGGAAAAACAGGAGGGGCGGGAAGACGGCTATGACGATCTTTTACTTTTTACTACCCCAGAGATTGTCGAGAAAGCCGCTCTTTTCCAGCCCTTCCAGGTAGCGGCGGTCGATGAGATCTTCCGGCTTCACCTTTTTGGCGCGGGCGTCGATCTTAGCGACCTCGTCGAGAATCGCCTGGAACGCTTCTGCTTTGACATCGAGCCTCGGCTCCAGCACTTTGATCTCCCCGTTATAAGCGGCATCGAGGATCTTTCTGTCGGTGAGGCGCAGTTGTTTTCCCAGCACCTTGTAGGTGAATTCCTTGTCCGTGTGCTGGATCTTCGCCGCCTCCGCCATCGCGCGCATGAACTGCGTCAATACCTGAGAGCGCTTCGCGATCACGGGCCGGCGCGTCACGAAGGTCGTCGCGGCGTAGGGAACCCGCAGGTCGGGGCCGTAAATAACATAATGGTAGCCGCGCGCGATCGCCTGGGTATCCGCTGGCGCGGTCAGGGACGCGGCATCAAGGGAATCGGAGAGAAGCGCCGCCAGCGTCTCAGGCGCCCCCCCGGACTGAATAAATTGAACGTCTTTGCCTGGGTCCAGCCCTTTTTGCCGCAGGGCCTGAACGGCGAAATAATGCGGGTTGCTTCCGATCCGGTTGATGCCGATCTTCTTGCCCTTGAGATCCCCGGGCCTTTTTATCTCCTGCTTGGCTAAAATGCTGTGCGTCAGGACATTCTTGACGCCGCCTATAAAAACAAAATCCGTAGCCCCTTGGACAAAGGCCCGGATCATCCCCTCGCCGCCCGTCAGCGCGATCTCGGCGTCTCCGCCCAGCATCGCCGCGGTCACCGCCGGAGAGGAAGCTATGTAAACAAGCGGAAAATCGAGATTATACTTTTTAAAAAGTCCCGCCTCCTGGGCGATCCACGGCATGGATTGTGAAAGCACCCGCGCCGAATGGATGCCGACGAGTTTGTCCGCCGCCGATACTGTTTGGGCCTTGGGCCAGGCACACAGTAGAAGTATTGAGCAGGATAGGCCGAGGATGATGCGTGTCTTCACGAGCATTACCTCCTGTTAGTCGGTAAGAATTTGCTACGAGCGTGCGGAGGCCGCCTATTATGGCGGAGAATATCCGAGAAGCTCCGGCTGTGTCAACTTAGCGCGACACGGCGCGGAAGATCTAGACATTGACTCCGCCTTGGAGTAATGAGGGTTTTATGAACGGCCCGGGAATAGACAGATATCCGAATATTTTTAGCGCGCTGAAGGTCGGCAGCGCCAGCTGCCGGAACCGGGTGAAGTACGCGGCCTGCTCGGTATCCAACTTCAACACGCGCGACGGATCCATCACGGATCGGGAATATGCCCGCATGGAAGTGATCGCCGGCACGGGCGCGGGAATGATCACCAATCAGGGGGCCTACCCGGACCCGGAGGGAGCCGGCAAGGCGTACTACCGGCAATTGAGCATCGCCGATGACAAATACATCCCCGGCTTTCGGAAAATCGCCGACATGTTGCATCGCGGCGGGGCGATTGCCATTCAACAGATCCTTCATGCCGGCCGCTACGGCGGCATCGACCTGGACCGTTGCGTCCAGCCCTCCGATGTTCCGCAGACCTTGCGGCACTTCCGCCCTCCCCGGCAGATGAGCCGGGATGACATTCGCCGCTGCGTCCGGGACCATTGCCAGGCGAGCCGGCGCGCCATGGAAGCCGGCTTTGACGGCGTCGAGATCACGGCCTTCATGGGCTACCTGCTGGCCAATTTCCTCTCCCCGTTCACCAACCGGCGGACCGACGAATACGGGGGTTCGCTCGAAAACCGCGGCCGCTTCATGGTGGAATTGCTGGGCGCCATCCGGGAGGCGATCGGAAAAGATCGGCTCCTGATCATCCGGCTGAACGGCGAGGAGCTGATGGACGAGCGCGGCGGCAACAGTCCTCCGGAGTGCATCGAGTTCATGAAAATGGCGCGGCAACAGTCCTCCGGAGTGCATCGAGTTCATGAAAATGGCGGAGCAGGCGGGAGCCGACTGCATCAGCATCGTAGTGGGCTGGCATGAATCCACGCGCGGGGCCCTGGGGCGGGACGTGCATGACGACCAGTGGCTGCCGCTGGCGGAGAATGCCTCGCGCGCGGTGAAAATCCCGGTCGCCTTCGGCCCGCGCTTCTGCGATCCCGTCAAAGCGGAAGAGGCTCTGGCGAGAGGGGCGTTCGGGCTATGGGAGGTTTGCCGCCCTTTTCTCGCGGACCCCGAGCTCCTGCACAAAGTGGCGCGGGACCGCCTGGAAGAGATCCGCCCCTGCGTCGGCGGGCTGCTCTGCCTTTCCCGGATGTTCCGCAACCTTCCCTATATTTGCGCGGTCAATCCGCGGCTGGGCCACGAGGTCGAGCCCGAATATGAATTGCGGCCGGCGCGAATTCCTAAAAAGGTGCTGGTCATCGGCGGCGGTCCCGGCGGCCTCGAGTGCGCCTTCATCGCGGCGCAGCGCGGCCACTCCGTGGTTCTGTGTGAGAAGAGCGAGCGGCTGGGCGGACAGTTGCTCCCGGCCTCCAGGGAGATCGGCGGCGGCCGGATTTTTGTCGATCTGGCTCGCTACTACGAAACCATGCTCAGGAAATGGAACGTGGAGGTGCGCCTCGGAACGGAAGTAACGCCGCAACTGTGCGCCCAAATCGCTCCCGACGTCAGCGTGGTCGCTACCGGCTCGGAAATAGAGCATTTCCCCATTCCAGGAATCCACAGAAACCACGTAGTGATCGCGCACGACATCCTGGAGGAAGGCGCTCCCTGCGGCGATCGCGTGGTGGTGCTGGGGGGCGAGAGGATCGGTCTCGTCGCCGCCGAGTACCTCGCCTCGCGCGGCAAGCAGGTAACTCTCGTGGAGCTGGGCAAGAGACTGGGCGAGGATGTGATCGCCACTTTCAAGTGGCGTCATACCGCCTGGGTCCGCGAGCTGCAAATTCAGGCGCTGCTGAACACGCGGGCCAAGGAGATCACCGAGGAAGGAGTGGTGGTGGAGGAAGAAGGAGGCGCGGAGAGGCTGGTGCCCGCCGATACCGTGATCCTCGCGATTCCCCGAAAAGCGAGGCAGCAATTGCTGACGGATCTGGAATTTGTCTGCGACGAGCTCTACATGATCGGCGATGCCGTAAAGCCCCGCTCCATGCACAACGCCATTCGGGAAGGTTACCTGATCGGCATCCGGATTTGAGAAGGCGCTGTGAAGATCGACATCTTCCCTCATATCTATCCGCGGCGATATGCCGATCGAATATTTTCCCGCTCCGGCCCCGGCCTCGACATGCAGAACCGCTTCCGCGAGATCCCCGTGCTCACGGACCTGGAGCTGCGCTTCCGCATCATGGATCAATATGGAGACTACGTGCAGGTGCTCACTCTCTGCTCCCCGCCGATCGAGGGGCTGGGGTCGCCGCGGGAGACGCCGGAGCTCGCGCGCCTGGCCAACGACGGCATGGCCGGGCTGGTGGAGAAATATCCCGATCGCTTCCCCGGTTTCGTCGCCTCGATGCCGATGAACAACCCTGAGGCCGCCCTCAGAGAGATCGATCGCGCCGTTACCGAGCTTGGGGCCACGGGGATCCAGATCTTTTCCAACGTCAGGGGACGGCCGCTCGATGAGCCTGAGTTCCGGCCGCTTTTCGCCCGGATGGCGGCGCTCGATCTGCCGATCTGGCTCCATCCGGCCCGGCTTCCCGGCTTTTCCGACTACCAGACGGAGGGGCGATCCCGTTACGATCTCTGGTGGGTGTTCGGCTGGCCCTATGAAACCACGATCGCGATGGCGCGCCTGGTCTTTGCCGGCATCTTCGACCTGCATCCGAACCTGAGGATCATCACCCATCACCTGGGGGCGATGCTGCCCTACTTCGAGGGGCGCGCCGGCTTCGGCCTCGACCAGCTCGGGAGTAGAACAGAGGACGCGGATGACGCTCAGGCGCTCGGCCGCTTGCGGCGCCCGCCGCTCGACTACTTTCGAATGTTTTACGCCGACACCGCTCTGTTCGGCGCGCTCCCGGCCACGGAATGCGGGCTCGCCTTCTTCGGCGCCGATCAAATCCTGTTCGGCACCGACATGCCCTTCGACCCGGAAAAGGGTCCAGGCTTCATCCGCGAGACGATCCGCTGCATCGACCGGATGCGCGCCTCCACCGAAGAGAAAGCCAAGATCTATGAGGGGAATGCCAGAAGGCTGCTAAAACTGAAGCTTCCGTAGACCGTTGAAAAAGGCCCATCTGCTTCGTTGCACTCAATCGCCTCGCTCCAACGTACTGCTCAAGTACGCCTCCGCTCGTCGATTTCTCGCGCGCCTTGCACCTGGGACCTTTTTGACCGGCCTGGTCCGTTGGGGGTCAGGTCCGTTGCGTTGGGTCCGTTGGGGGTCATTGGGTCCGTTGGGGGTCACCGTTGGGGGTCAGGTCTTGTTTCTTGTATTTAGGAACAGATTCTTAATGCCTTGGGCTGATTTCTGGCCTTCGGTATTTTACCGCTCTCTCTTTCACGAGGAATCCGATCTTTCGTTTCTTAGGCTCCGCCGGGGACATGAGCTGACGTATAGCGTCAAAGACCACCTTAAACTGAGAGTCATATTTCTTTTCCAGTGCTTCAAGCTTTCGCTCCAGATCTTTGTGGGATGCAATCATCACTCGAAGCCGCACGAAGGTGCGCATGATCTCGATATTGACTTGCGCCGCCCGCTTGCTCCTCAAAACGCTGGAGAGCATAGCAACGCCCTGCTCCGTGAAGGCATAAGGCAGGTATTTCGAATGCTCCCCCCTTTTTAAGGTGCCAAAATGGCGCCTTAAAGATTCATATTCTTGCTGCGAAAGCTCGAACATGAAATCTACTGGGAAGCGGTCTATATTTCTCCTGACCTGCCTTTTTAGTTGTTTGACTTCGACTTCGTAAAGATCTGCAAGATCGTTATCCAGGATGACCTTACATCCTCGCAAAAGGAGAATGCGATTTTCGATCCGTTCAGCAGCGACTAGACCTGTCATTGCGCTTGTTTGCTCTCCTGTGAAGGTGCCCCGGCATCCACATCACAAAGATGTAACCGGATCGGAAATACCCAGTCGAAGTCAGTTTCGCGTCCCTATTTATCCAGCCTCTTCTCGGTTTGGTTCACAGGGTCGAGCCGGATATCAATCAGCGCCACCTGGCCGGAGGCGGCCGCCTTCAGTCCCCTTTGCAGCGCCCCTCTCACCTCGCCCGGCTCTTCGACCTTTTCGCCGTAGCCCTCGAAGGCGCGCGCGATCACGGAGTACTCCGGGCTCGG
>JACPDC010000230.1 GCA_016184235.1 Deltaproteobacteria bacterium
CCAGCCCTTGCCGCTGTTGCGCAAGAAGGGCGGCACCTTGTCCTCCAGCTTGGCGGTGCAGATCACCCGCGTGTCTCCCACCTCGATCAACACCGAGCCGTCGGCGTGCTTGATGTAGCCCGGGGTGATGACGATGGGCCGCAGCTGCCTTTCTTTTCGTCCGTCCGCGCGCATGGCTAACTGTTAAGGTGAAAGACGACCATCTTGAGCTCGCTCATCTCCTCGACGGCGTAGCGCGGCCCCTCTTTGCCGAAGCCCGAGTCTTTGAGGCCGCCGTAAGGCATCAGGTCCACGCGCCACTGCGATCCCCAGTTGACGTGAAGGTTTCCCGCCTCCGCTTCGCGGGCGAACTTCATCGCCCATTCGACATTTTCGGTGAAGATGCCGGCGGCCAGGCCATAGAGGCTGTCGTTCGCCAGGGCGAGGGCCTCTTCGATGGTGTCGAACGGGGTCACCGCCACCGCCGGCCCGAACAATTCGTCGCGGGAAATGCGCATATCCGGATTCACATCGGCGACCACAGCCGGCGTATAAATGGCGCCGCGCCTGCCGCCGCCGGCCGCTAACCGGGCGCCGCCCGCCACTGCTTCGTTGATCCAGCGCTCGACCCGCACCGCCTCGCTCTCTTTCACCATCGGCCCGACTTTGGATTTCTCGTCGAGCTGGTCGCCGGTGGTCAGCGCCTCGACCCTGGGCTTCAGCGCGGCAAGAAAATCGCCGTAAACCTTTTTTGCCGTCAATACCCGCTGCGTCGAGATGCAGGTCTGGCCGGCGTTGCCGTAACCGGTCACCGCCACGGTCGCCGCCACCTTCTCCAGATCGGCGTCGGGCATGATGATCACAGGGCTGTTGGAGCCCAGCTCCATGGTCACCTTCTTGATGCCCGCCATATGACAGATGCGGTCGCCGACCTCGCGGCTGCCGGTGAACGTGACCTTGCGCACGCGCCGGTCGGCGACCAGGGCATCGCCGATCTCGCCGCCCGGTCCGGTAATACATTGAATTCCCTCCGGCGGCAGCCCCGATTCGAGCAGGATCTCGGTGAGCCTCAAGGCCGAGAGCGGCGTATCCGACGCCGGTTTCACGATCACGGTGTTGCCGGCCGCCAGGGCCGGGCCCACCTTGTGGGCGACGAGGTTCAGCGGGAAATTGAACGGCGCGATCGCCGCCACCACACCGCAGGGGACACGCAGCGTGAACCCGAGCTTCTTGCTGCCGGTCGGGTCCGCGTCCAGGGGAATCGTCTCCCCGTGGAGCCGCTTCGCCTCTTCCGCCGACCCCATCATCGTCTCGACGGCCCGGCTCGCCTCCCCCCGCCCCTCCGCGATGATTTTCCCCTCTTCCTTAGAAATGATCTCGCCCAGCTCCGCGTTGCGGGCGGCCATCAGATCCGCGGCCTTGCGCAGGATCTTCCAGCGCTCGTAGCTCGAAAGCTTCGCCATCACCTTGGCGCCGCGCTGCGCGAAGGCCAACGCCTTCTCCAGATCGCCCGCGTCGGCCTTCGGCACCGCGTCGATGACCGATTGGTCAAACGGGTTTCTGACCTCGATCTTTTTGGATTTATCGACCCAGTCTCCAGCCAAAAATATTTTCACAGCTCTTACCTCGTTATTAGTGATTCGTTATTGGTTACTCGTAATAGTGGTCCGCTGCTTTAACCGTCCTCATTCTCCCCACCACCGCCCCGGTAGAAATTCCGGCCGTAAGCGCGATGGAACGAGGTCCAGCGCGTCTGCTCCTTTTCCATCAAACTCTGAATGCTCTGGATCTTTCCGTCCAGGTCGTCCAGGTAGTGCAGGATCATAGCCTCGAGCGTCTGCGGCACCCTGGGAGAGCCGAACTCGAGCGAGCCGTGGTGGCTGACAACCATATGTTTCACCAGCATGGCGAGCTCTTCGGGAAAGTCCGGAATGGTCTGGATCTTTTCCCCGACCAGCTCGACCTCCATGACCAAGTGACCCAGGAGCTGTCCCCGATCGGTGTATTCCACCGCCCGCTCAAACGAAAACTCATACACCTTGCCAATGTCGTGGAGAAATCCGCCTGTGAGCAGGAGATCGACGTCGATTCCGCGGTAATTCTCCACCACCTTCAGGATGAGCTTGAGGAGCGACAGGGTGTGCTCGAGGAGACCGCCCAGGTAGGGATGGTGGATTGCTTTTCCCGCCGGCGCGCGCTTGAACAGGTCCATAAAGCCCGCGTCCGTAAAGAAAGCCTCCACGAGCGCGCGCAGGTGAGGGTTCTGCATCGATCTCAGGATCGACATGAGCTCCGCGGCCATGGCATCGGCGTCGTAGGGGCTCTTCGGCAGGAAATCTTCCGCCGCAACGGTTTTGCCGTCCACCAACGAGAGGTCCTGCACCCGGAGCTGAATCTTTCCCTGATAAAGGGTTGCCTGCCCGCGCACGCGGACGAAGTCGTTTTTTTCGAATCTCCGCGCCAGATCCTCCGCCCTCTCCCATACCCTGCCTTCGATCTCGCCGCTCCGGTCCGCCAGCTTGAGCGTCAAATAACCGTTGCCCCCCTTGGTGACGCCGTGGTTCTTGGCGGTCACCAGGAAGACCGCGTCCACGGGCTGGTTATCGCGGATATCGGCGACGAAAAGAGACTTCATATCCTCGCTTCGCTCTATTCCATAAATCGCAAGGAGCGCGCCAAATCGTAGAGTGACTGGACCAGGAATCGCTGCAGAAAAATGATTGCTATGAAAACGACGATGGGAGAAAAGTCTATTCCGCCGGCGTACAGGGGCAAGATCCGGCGTATCCGATAGAACAGCGGGTCAGTCACGCTATGGAGGAAACGGACTATCGGGTTGTAGGGATCCGGGTTGACCCACGAGATCACCGCCCGGGCGACGACAATCCACATGTAAGCCCATAGGAGATAGTCCACTACCTGCGCCAGAGCGATCAAAAAATTGGCCACAACAAACAATTCCAACTCCTCAGTTATTAGTTACTACCACCAACTCATCACTCCCTCGGTCCGAAGATGGCGGTGCCGATCCGCACCAGCGTCGCCCCCTCCTCGACCGCCACCGGATAGTCGTGCGTCATGCCCATGGAGAGCTCTTTGAGATCGACGTTCGGTATCTTGAGCGCCATGAGATCCGCCTGCATCTCTCTCAAGCTGCGAAAATAAGGCCGTACCTTCTCGAGATCTTCCCTGAAGGGCGGAACCGCCATGAGCCCCTCGACCCTCACATGGGACAGCGCGCCCGCCTCTTGGAGCAGCGCCGCCACTTTCTCCCTGGCAATCCCGCTCTTGCTCTCCTCGCCCGCCAAGTTCACCTCGACAAAGGCACGAACGGCTTTGCCGCGCCTTTTTCCCTCTTTGTCCAGTTCCCGGGCCAGCTCCACGCTGTCCAGGGACTCGATGAGATCGAAGAGATTCAACGCTACCCGGACCTTGTTGCGCTGAAGATGGCCGATCATATGCCACTGCACGGGAGCCTGGATGAGATCTCTCTTGGCCTTCGCTTCCTGGACATAATTTTCGCCGAAAAGCCGGATCCCGGCCTCGATCGCCTCCCGGATGCGGGAGACGCTCTGCGCCTTGGACGCGGCCAGGAGTTTGATCCCGCGAGGATCTCTGCCGCATTTCACAGCCGCCTCGCTTATCCGCTCTAAAACCTTCCGGCAATTGGCGGCGACGTCGACCATGGACGGCTTTTGAATATCATATCCCACCCGATAAATCACTCCCGCAAATCGCCAAAAAACCGCTTGACTTTAAACCGCCCCAAATCTACCCTCGAAGAGGTCACGCCCGACAGGATCGTACCCCGATGTGATCTCCCATGGAGTTTTCAAAAGTCCGTTCCGCGGCCCGACTTCTGCTTGCCCGTCTCACCGGTGGCCTCTCGGTGACCGGCAGAATCACCCTCTGGTATCTGATCCTCTCCATCGCCCCCATTGTTGCGATCGGGTTCCTGGCTTACCAGAACAGCCGTGCGACTTTGGAGGCGGAGATTGTCAACAAGCTCACCGCAGTGGCCGACAACAAGAGCTACATCATTCAGAGCTGGTTTCGCGATCAGCTGCGAGACTCGCAAACCCTGGCCAATAGCCTGGCGGTCAGAGACCTTTTGTCTCCTACCTTCCGAATCGTCTACCCCAATCTTGCGGCGAAATCAGGCGAGGAGAGAAGCCGGAGGGTAAAAGAACTGATCGCCGCCTTGCAAGAGACCAATGCCTCCTATGTCGATATCCTGATCGCCGATCAGGAGGGCCGGATCCTGATTTCCAGCTCCAAGGCCTTGAATCAGGAAGGCAAGAATCTGAAAGCGACCGGCCTGACCGCGCTGACAACGGAAAAGGATGTCGTCAGCGCGGTATTTTATTCCCCGATCGCCCAACAGCCCGTATTCACTATTGCCGGCTCAGTCTACGACAACAATGCGAACGTAGTCGGTCACGCGATCCTCGAGATCGATCTCCGGCCCATCCACCGGCTGCTGGAGGAGCGCTCCGGGTTGGGCGAGACCGGGGAGGTCATCATCGTCGACCGCAACCTGAGGATGCTTACCCAGTCGCGCTTCAGCGATGAATCGACCGTGCTCAAAAGCGTTTGGGGAGACCATGCCATTCAGCAGGGGCTTCAGGGAAACAAGGGAGAGTCTTTTTTCCTGGACTACCGTCGCGTCTCGGTGCTCGGCGCCTACCGCCCTCTGCGAGCGATGGAGGCGGTGCTGATCGCCAAGATAAACGAGGCCGAAGGCTTCGCCCCGGTTGCCAGGCTGCGCACCGCGATCTTGATCATCATCGGTTTGACGATGGGGCTGGCCGCCTGGGTCTCCATCTGGGTTGCCCGGGTGACCACGCGACCCATCCTGGAGGCCGAGGCGCTGGAGAAGCTCAGGGCGGATTTCACCGCCATGATCATCCACGACTTGCGCTCGCCGCTCACTGCCCTGCTCTCGGCGGTGGCCATCCTGCAAGACGGCCTGGCAGGCCCGCTCAGCCCGGAGCAGAAAGACTGGCTTGTCAAGATCGATTCCGGAACCCGTCAACTGCTTCATCTCGTCAACGAGTTTCTCGATCTTTCCAAACTCGAGGAAGGCCGCGTTGATCTGGTCAAAGAAAATGTCGATCTGAAACAGCTTATCGAGAAAGTGCTGGGCCACTATTCCCTTCTGGCGCAGGGCAAAGGGATCTCGCTGACCAGCCGCATCGAGCCCGGGCTCCCTTTGATCCCGAGTGATCCCCGCCGCCTGGGTCAGGTCTTTGCCAATCTCTTGAGCAACGCTATCAAATTTACCGGAGAAGGGGGAGCCATCGAGGTCGGCGTGAGCAGGCTCAACGGCAGCGACGCCCAGGTCTGGGTGAAGGACAGCGGCGTCGGCATATCAACCGACGAAATAGGCCAGCTCTTTCAGAAATACCGGCAGACGGCCAGCGGCAGAAACTCGCAAGAAATAGGGACCGGTCTGGGTCTGGTCATCTGCAAGATGATCGTCGAGGCTCACGGCGGAAAGATCTGGGTGGAAAGCCAAGCGGGAAAAGGGACGACCTTCTCTTTCTCGCTACCGCTAGGCCGGCCCGTTCTCAGACCTTCCAGCGGTTCGCTGCAACATCAATCATAAATTTTTCCTGGATATCACACCCCACTCGATCCATCACACGCCTAGTTGAGCCAGAGTGTCCCTCTAAGTGACAAAAAAAGTCATATTGAACGGCATTTGTCCAATCTGCGGCAGCGGCCTAGCTGTAATGGCTCTCTGCCAAAATCAAAAACTGCCTTGAAAAGATGCCCTTTTTTCCACCTCAGGAACACTCAGGCATATGGCATGATTCATGCTTACTTATGTCTATTTTAGAGAATATAAAAGAAGCTTAAGGCGTAACAAGGAGCGATAAGGAGTGCAAGAAATATTAACGCCATCCCAAGTGGCCGCGCTTCTTCAGATCCACGTAAAAACCGTTTACAGATTGACCGAGGAGGGCGTTATTCCCGGCAATAGAATAGGGCGCAGTTGGCGCTTCAGAAAAATGGATATTTTGGACCTCGTCTCCAACAAGCAGAGAAAACAGTCAAAGTATGGAAAATCACCCGGACTTAAGAAGCGGCTCCCTACCAGCTGAGGGAAGAGGGTCAAGTGCCCATCCCCTGTCGAGGACATGGATGAAGAGAAACTATCTCCTTGACCTCAGAGATATTCTGGAAGCAAGAACGGGCCTCTACCTTCCCGCAGAGAAACTGGACCGGCTGGAAGAACCCTTCAAGGATATCAGGGGCAGTCTCAGCTCAACTTCTCCTCAGCGGGTTATCCAAGCTATCAGCGTGGATTCCGCAGAAGGGAGAGACTACCTAAACAAACTGATAGCCGCGGTGGCGACCAATGAGACCTATTTTTTCCGCACATCGCCCCATTTCGAAGCTCTAAAAAACTATCTCCTCCCCGAACTCCTGCGAGCGAAGCTCGCGCAAGGAAAAAAATCCCTTAGGATCTGGAGCGCCGGTTGCTCCACGGGTGAGGAGCCTTATTCCCTGGCCATGCTCCTGCTCGATAACTTCCCGGAGCTCCGTGCCTGGCAGACGACTATCCTCGCCAGCGACATCGATCTGGACGCGTTGGAAACAGCCCAACGGGGAATCTACCGGCCTTGGTCCTTCAGGGGGGTAGATCTTGATGTTATCAAGAAGCACTTCCATGCGGAGAAGGGGCAATGTTACCGCATCGATGAGCGCATCAGTTCCTTGGTCATATTCCAACCGCTCAACTTAAAGAGCGATCCCTACCCATCCTCGTTCTATGGCACGACCGAGCTGGATATCATCCTCTGTCGCAATGTCACGATCTATTTTCGGCCTGAGACGATCCAAAAAGTCATTGGCAAGTTTTACGACTGTCTGGTCGAGGGAGGATTTCTCCTCACCGGGGCCGCTGAATATTTCCCCAAGACCTATCAGGATTTCGAGGTGCGGGCCTTCCCGGAAACCGTCATTTATCAAAAGTCTTCCGCCCAAAAGAAGCCTGCGCGCCCAAAATCTCCTTCCCCTCTATTGCCTCTATGGCCAGTGCCGCAATCCCCGACACCCCCCACAGCCCAGGGAAAGACCGACTACGCCGCCGCCGAAAAAGACCAGCGGCAGCCGGTGGACGAGGCCGTGGAGCTTATCTCTCAGGGAGAAATAGACAAGGCCCTTGTGCTCCTCGCCGAACTGGCGGAAAAGAGCCCTAAGGACAGCCGTATCAGTTTCCTTCTGGGCAAGATCTCCGCCGATCGGCACCATCTATCCGAGGCCTTCCATTGGCTTTCACAAACCCTCGCCCTGGACCCGCTCCATCGACATGCCTATTTCCTTTTAGGCCTCCTCTGGATTGAGGAAGGCAAGATCGATGAGGCGCTTCAATCGTTCCAGAAAACGGTCTATATCGATCCGAACTTCGCCCTGGCCCACTTCTACATCGGCCGAATCTATAAAGAGCAGGGGCAGATCAAAAAGGCGCGGCAGAGCTTAGCTTTGGTCAAGAGCCTTCTCGGCTCCACCCACTTGTCCGATCCGCTTGCGGGAGCGGAAGGAATGACCGCCCAACAGCTCCTCACGCTGGTCGATAGAGAGCTCAACTATGAAGGATGATCTCACGCTACTCACTTTTGCTCTCGATCAAGTCTGGTATGCCATCCATGCCCTTGAAGTCCGAGAAGTAGTCCCTTTACCGGAACTGACCCCGCTTGCGGACGCTCCGCCCTTCGTCAGCGGCATTTTCAATCTGCGCGGCCATATCGTTACGGCCATCGACCTAAGGCAACGCATGGGGCTGAGACGCCGTCCCTGGAACGTCAAAAATGCCGTCCTGGTTGTCTCCTCCCAAGAAAAACTCTATGGGCTCATCGTCGATGAGGCATTTTCCCTGATTACGCTTTCCAGCCGCGAGCTGGAGCCCGCTCCAGACTTCACTCCCTTCATGAGCAGCCGGCAGGACCGGTATGTTCTCTCGGTCGGAAAGCTGGAGGGACGCCTCATCCCCATCTTGGACCTAAACCGAATCTTGACAGCGGTAGAATCCCAGGAACTCGGTCCATCGGAGGCAAAATAAGACCATGAGTGAGGAGCAAGCAACCATTTCCATAGATGCTGCAGATGCTGCTCAACCCAGGGAGCAGGGCCTCCGAGAAATCCTGCAGGAAAGGGCAAGGATCCTAAGCGAGGTGCCGGCTTCAGAGGAAAGCGGGGGGAAGATATCTATCCTCTCCTTTCAACTCGGTGCGGAGCTTTACGGCATTGAACTCAGCTATCTCACCGAGACGCGTCAATCGGTCCCGCTGCGCCATGTTCCTTGCGCCCCTTCCCACTTGGCCGGGATCATGAGCCTCAGAGGGGAACTCTTGCCGGCGGTGGACCTCCGGCCCATCTTAGGCCTGCCCCAGCAAGAACCGCCGAAGATCGCCCCGGCTCTATTGATCCTCTCGCTTAAAGGAAACAAATTAGCCGTGGTCATAGATCAGGCCCAGGATATCCTTACCTTTCCGGTAAAGGAGCTGCGGTCTCCTCCCTTATCCCTGGAACCGGAACGCGCCCTTTTGATCACGGGAGAAATGCTGGTCAAAGCCCGACCCCTGAGCCTGATCAATGTGGAAAAGCTGTTTCAGGAACCGCGCTTAGCAGGCGAAACAACTCAAGAGATGATTTGAGCCTGAGTACCGGAGGGAGACAAAACATGAAACGGTTAGAACTCCTTAGCCTCAATAAAATCACCCCCGCAACCGTAAGGGGCAGATTAACGTTTTGGTTTCTCATTCTCTCTCTGGTTCCCATTGTCGCCACCGGCATCCTGGCTTACCGGAACAGCCGAGCGAGCCTGGAGAGAGAAATCATCAACAAGCTCAACGCCGTCGCGGATAACAAGACATATATTCTCAAGGCTTGGTTTAAGGAACAGCTATCGGACGCTCAGATTCTTGTCGGAGCCTCGGCTGTCAAAGACCTCCTCTCACCCTCCTTTAAGGTTGCCTACCCGGATCTTTCGGCAAAGACACCTGAGGAGAGAATGCAACGAGCAAAAAATCTCATCACTGCACTTCAGGAGACTAATCCTTCCTATGTCGATGTCCTGATAGCCGATAAGGAAGGTAAGGTAGTCGCCTCCAGCTCCAAAGCCCTCCTTCAAGAGGGCAAGAGCCTGAGCGAGATCGGACTTGCCAAGCTCGAGAAGAACGAGGCCTTTTTTATCAGCCCGGTCTTTTTCTCTCAGATAGCCCAACAGCATGTCTTCATGATCGCCAGTCCGGTCCACGACAACAACGCCAACGTCGTGGGCCACGGCATCCTGGAAATAGAACTCCGGCCCATCCATCGCTTGATGGAAGAACGCTCCGGCTTGGGGGCAACGGGCGAGGTCATCATCGTCGATCGCGGCCTCAGGATGCTAACACAGTCCCGCTTCGGCGAGGCATCCACCGTTCTCAAGAGTGTCCCGGAAAATAATCCTGTCCGCCTCGGCCTTCAAGAAAAGAAGGGAGAAGCGTTTCATGAGGATTACCGCGGGGTCCCTGTGATCGGATCATTCCGCCCCTTGCCTGAGATAGGGGCGGTCGTGGTTGCCAAGGTGGATGAATCTGAGGGCTTCTCACCGGTTACCAAGCTGAGAAATGCGGTGTTTGCTATTATCCTTTTTACGATGCTGCTGGTCTCAGGGGCATCCCTGGTGATCGCCCGGACCATCTCTCAACCCATCCGTGAAGGCGTAGGGTTCGCTCACCGGGTCGCGCAAGGGGATCTAACCGCCTCTCTTCCCACGCGGGACACATCGGAGATGGGCCTCCTAGCCAATTCCTTAAACCGGATGGTCGAAGACCTCAACCAAATCGTGACGCGGATTACGGAAGTTCTCCATAATACAACGGCCACAGCCAGCCAGATCTCCGCCGCCATCGAAGAACAAGATCATACCGTCGCCTCGCAGGCTGCCTCCATCAACGAGATTACCACGACCATTCATGAGCTGGCCCAATCCTCCGATCAGGTGGGAAAAACCGCCGAGGCGATGGCCGCACAATGGAAGGAAACCCTTCAGCAAGTCGAACAGGGGAACCGCGCGGTGCAAAAGGGAATCGCGGAGATGAATCTCACTAAAACCAAGGCTGAGGGGGTCGCCCAAAGCATCCTCAACCTGAGCGAGCAGATCCAGAGAATCAGCTCCATCGTGCAGACCGTCGCCAATATCGCCGAGCAGACCAATATGCTCGCCCTCAACGCAGCCATAGAGGCCGCACGGGCGGGAGAACATGGAAGAGGTTTTGCCGTGGTCGCCACTGAGGTGCGCAAGCTCGCCGACCAGAGCCAGAAGGCCGCTCAACAGATCGGCGCCATCATTCAGGAGATCCAGACAGCCACCCAGAGTACGATCCTAGCGGTGGAAGAAGGGACCAAGGGAGTAGAGGCGGGAGTCAGAGAGACTCTCCAGGCCGGGGAGACCCTCCAGGGCGTCACCTCTACCATCAAGGAGACAGTGGGGGCGGTCCAGGAAATCACTCTCGCCACCCGGCAGCAGGCCATCGGGGTCGAACAGGTCTCCGAGGCGATGCAGAGCATCGATCAAGGAATGAAGGAGACGGTCATTGGGACGAAGCAGACCAATATCGCCGCCGCGCAATTGGTGACCCTCGGCCAATCCCTCCAAGAGCTGGTGAAGAAGTTCCAAGTAGCCGA
>JACPDC010000307.1 GCA_016184235.1 Deltaproteobacteria bacterium
AGGATCGCGCACATAGCCATGCCAAGGCCGAGCACCCGCCGCGCGGCCTCGATGGCCACGACGGTGACGACCACGCCCAGCCAGACATCGACCAGGGTAAAGTCTCCCGCTCGGTAGGCCACGTTCTCGTGCTCAACTATCCAGTAGACCACCCCTGCCGTCGCTCCGGCGGCGAGCAGCAGGTCAAGCACCGACGGGGCGTCCTCACGGTCTCGGCGCCAGCCCTTGTACAGGAGAAGTGGCACGACCAGGCTGTAGAGAACAGCTATGCCGCGAAAGTACTGGAGAGAAATGACTCCGACCGTCGAGGCCCATAGATAGAACAGGGCCACCCCGCCCATCATGAGCTGGACGGCCACGCTCCAGTACCCTGACAGGGTACGCATCTGCGAGGACTCTTCGGCCACGGCCTTCGGCGCTGCAGCTTAGCGGGCGCGGATCGTTTCAGGAATTTGAATGCCCGCGGCTTTCCAGAGATCCTCGGCGCCTCTATGGAGCGGCACTGTGACCCCCTGCAAAGCCTTTTGCGGCACCATGTCTCTTGATCCAGCGTGGACATTGATCATATGCGCGTTTCCCGCCTTGCTGTAGACTGCTTCAGCTATCTTGCGCACCGACGTGGGCGAGAACTCCCGATGCGCGTACCAAATCACCGGAATCCCGACAGTTGAAGTATCCTCCGTGATTCCACGGTACGAGCCCGCCGGAAACACATAGCGCGCAAAATAGGGAAACTGCTTGAAGAAGTCGGTCTTCGATACCGGCGCATAGATGTCGATGGCCCGCACCGGCTTCTTGGCGGCTGCCTCTGATGTCACCCGGTCGGGCTCCGGGCCGGTCCAGAAAAAGGCATCTGCCTTGCCCTCGCTCATCGCCTCGCCCGCGGCCGCCCCAAGGAGCGGGATACGGGTAATCTTGTCCCAGAGCCCGACAGAGCGAAAGACCCGCTCCGCGCTGGCGAAAGTTCCTGATCCTGGAGTTCCCAAGGCGATGCGCTTTCCCGCCAGATCCCCGACGCTCTTGATGCCGCTATCGGCGTAGGTGATCAGGTGCGCGACTCCAAAAAAGACCAGCCCGACGGAGCGGAGCTCCGTCAAGGGCTTGCCGGTAAATTTCTCCAAACCGTAGAAGGCCTCGTGCAGATCCGACGAGAAGGAAAGTCCCATCTCTGCCTCTTTAGCGTTGATCCGGCGCGTGTTCTCCACCGAGCCGCCGGTTGCAGCCACGGATACATCAAGGCCGGGAACGTTTTTTGACAGATAAGTCCCGATGCCAGTGGCGAAGATGCCGAAAACCCCTGCCGGCGGACCTCCCGCTATAGTGATCCGCTCTACCTTCTGCGCCTCTACGCTCGCGGCAGAGCCCAGGCAGATAAGCAGCGCAACCGCGGCCGCCAAGTGAGCGCTCCGCCAGAAAGAAATCTTCTTTGTTTCAGCCATTGATTTACCCTCCTCCTTGGTCAATTGCTTCACGGACATGACCGCTTGGTTATTGCTCCTCCGGTTTTTCCAAAAGCTCCTTTACTTCTTTGAGAAATCTGGCGGCAATCACGCCGTCGGCGATTCGATGGTCGGCGGACAGAGTCATGGTCATCATCGGACGGGCCACGATCTCTTCGCCGCGGGCGACCGCGCGCCGGGCCACCTGGCCGACGGCCAAGATAGCACACTGGGGCGGATTGATAATAGCCACGAAGGTGTCGACACCGAACATGCCGAGATTGGACACGGTAAAAGTGCCGCCCTCGTAGTCCAGGGGGAAGAGCTTTTTCTTCTGCGCCTTATCCGCCAATTCCCGGCTCTGCGCCGCCAGCTGCTCAAGGCTCAGGCGCTCGGCGTTGCGGATCACCGGGACCACGAGCCCTTCCTCCACGGCAACTGCCATGCCGATATTGATCTCGGGCAGGAGCTTGACCCCCTGTTCCGTGAGCGTCGAGTTGAGCGAGGGGAAGTCCTTGAGCGCCCTGGCACTGGCCCAAAGGATGAAGTCGTTGATCGAGGGGACGACCCTCTCCTCTTGCCGCTTCCATTGCGCCCTTTTGCGGCTGACCTCGCTCATGTCCACGTCCATGCTGACGTAAAAATGGGGCGCCTCCTGCTTGCTCTTGACCATGCGGTTTCCGATGATCCGGCGCATGGCGGTGAGCGGAACGATCTGAGAGCTCTTGGGGGCCGCGGCCTCCTTGTTGGGGGCCGCGGCTTTTAGCACATCCTCGGCGACGATGCTTCCCTCAGGGCCGCTGCCTTTGAGGGTAGTCATATCGATCCCTTTCTCTTTGGCAATTTTCTTCGCCGCCGGCGAGGCAGGTTGGCTCCTTGAAGGTTCCTTGCTCAGCGGCTCGCCTGGCGCGAGGATGACGGCGATCCTTTGTCCCACAGGCACCTCATCGCCCGCGGCGGCGCTCACGTGAGCGAGGATCCAGCTCACCAGGGTTCCCTTTTCCTGCGCCATTCCCAGCGCCGGCATGATTACGTCCGTTGCCACATCAACCTCAGATTACTGTTTGAACGTTTTGAACTACTTGAACGGCTTGAACGCGGCGTAGTCTCAAAGGTTCAAAATGGTTTAAGAGGTTCAAATCGTTCAACGTTTGACTCTTTCTAATGCCCCCGGATTGTTAAGCGGGGATTGAGTCTCCCGCGTATTCGAGAGCGGGCCGGAGAAGGTGAAGTACTGTGTCCCGGCGACGAGGAGCTTTTCCGAAGGAAAGCGGGTGATGACCTCGCAGCCATTTTTCGTCACCACGACTTCTTCTTCGAGGCGCGCCGCCGACCAGCCGTCCGAGGCGGGCCAGTAGGTCTCCAGGGCGAAGACCATCCCTTCTTCGATGACTTCTGGATTATCGAGTGACACCAGGCGGCTGAATATGGGCTTTTCCCAAATGCAGAGCCCTACGCCATGGCCGTACTGCAGGGCGAAGGCCGCCTCCTCATTGGCGAAACCGAACTCCTCGGCCTTGGGCCAGAGCTTGACCACGTCCGCCGTGGTGATGCCGGGCTTCACGATGCTGATCGCCGCGTCCATGTAATCGCGGCAGCGCTTGTAGGCGTCCACCATGGCGGAAGAGGCGCTGCCGACCGCGAAAGTCCGGTAGTAGCAGGTTCGGTAGCCGTTATAACTGTGCAGGATATCGAAGAAGGCCGGATCTCCGGGACGCAAAACCCGGTCGGTGTAGACATGCGGGTGCGGGCTGCAGCGCTCGCCGGATATGGCGTTGACGCCCTCGACATGCTCGGAGCCGAGATCAAAGAGGACCTTGCTCACCAGCCCTACGCACTCGTTCTCGCGCACCCCCGGTCTCATGAAGCGGTAGAGCTCCTCGTAAGCGGCGTCGACCATCATGCAGGCGCTGTTGAGCAGCGTGATCTCATCCTGCGTCTTGATCTTTCGCGCCTCGAGCATCAGCTGCTGGCCGTCCACCACCTTGATCCCTTCGGCCTGCAGCGCGAAGAGCACCGGCAGCTCGATGACGTCGACGCCGACGGGCTCGTTCTGCAGCTTGCGCTTTTCGCCAGGGACAGTAGATCTGGTGGTGGCGCGCGGCCGAGCCGAAGTCCCAGACAATCGGCTCGTCGTCCTGGGGCAGGAGCGAGAAGCGCACCAGCTTGTCCATGGCCCAGGTGCCGATGTGGGTCGCCGTGGTATAGCGGATGTTGTTCATGTCGAAGCAGAGGAGCGCGCCCATCTCGGATTTTTTTAGCGCCGCTTTCACCCGCGCCAGCCGCTCCTGCCTGAGCCGCTCTATGTTAACACGCTCTTCCCAATCCACGCCCATCAAGCCGAAGGTCTTCAACCCCATAACTCGCCTCCCTCTTACCGGTTCGAATCGTTCGAGCAGTTCCAAACGTTCAAGCTGTTGTCCCATTTTGAACGAATCGAACGACTGAAACGATTTGAACGATTTGAACTCATAGTTTGCCGCATAGCTTTTTTGCCGCCTCGACCACCGATTCCGGCGTGGGAACGGTCTGGTCCTCCAGCACCGGCGAGAAGGGGACCGGGACACTTCTTGCCCCCATCCGCTTTACCGGCGCGTCGAGGTAATAGAAGGCCCCTTCGGCAATCACCGAGTAACCTTCATAGCCTTCGTCGAGGACAACGGCCCGGCTGGTTTTTTTTGCCGACTCGATGATCGTCGCCTTATCCAGCGGCGCTGTCGTCCGCACGTCGATAACCTCGGCGCCGATGCCGCCTTTATCCAGCATGTCGGCCGCGCTCAAGGCAACCTGTACCATGCTGCTGGTAGCGACGAGCGTGATATCCTTGCCCGCGCGCCTGATCTCCGCGACTCCCAAAGGGATGGTGTAGTCGCCCGCCGGCACCGGCCCTTTCAGCTGGTACATCATCTTGTCCTCAAAAAAGACCACCGGGTTATCGTCGCGGATGGCGCTCTTCAAAAGTCCCTTGGCGTCATACGGGTTGGAGGGGAGCACGACCTTAAGGCCGGGCACGTGGCTCAGCCAGGCGTGCAGGCTTTGGCTGTGCTGCGCTGCGGAGCGGCGCGTAGCTCCCAACGTGGTGCGGAGAACCATCGGCACCTTGAGCTTGCCGCCCGACATGTAGTGGATCTTTGCGGCCTGATTGACGATCTGATCCATGATCAAGGTGACAAAATCGCCGAACATGATGTCCACGACCGGCCGCATCCCGGTCATGGCCGCGCCCACGCCCAAGCCGGCGATGCCCGCCTCCGAGATCGGCGAGTCGATGACCCGGCCGGTGCCGAATTCCTCGACCAGGCCGGAGAGGACCTTAAACGGCGTGCCCGCCTCGGCGACATCTTCTCCGATGATGAAGACAGTCGGGTCGCGCCGCATCTCCTCGGCTAGAGCCTCCCTTATCGCTTCCGCAAACGTCATTTCGCGGCTGGCGCCGGTAGCATGAGGTGTCGTAGGGGCGGGTGCTTTCATCGTCGTTTACTCGTTGACTCGTGTATTCGTTAAACGGAAAGAGCGCACCCGACGAGTAACAAATAACGAGTAACGAATAACCACGTCTCTACGCGTACACATGCTGATCCACCTCGGCTGGATCGGGGTAAGGGGCGTTGAGCGCAAATTCAACGCCAGCTTCGATCTCGCGCTTCAATTCCTCTTCGATCCCCGCCAGCGCCTTTTCATCGGCGAGCTTCCGGGCTTTGAGCCGGCCGGCGAGCAACCTTATGGGATCGCGCCTTTTCCACTCCTCCTCTTCCTTTTTAGGCCGGTAATAGGCCCGGTTGATGTCGCCCACGTGATGGCCGTGAAAACGGTAGGTGTCGCAGATGAGAAAGGCGGGCCCTTTTCCCTGCCGTGCCCGCTCCACCAGGCGGAGCGCGGTCGTGTGGACGGCGCCGACATCCTGGCCGTCTATCGAGACTGTCTCAAGGCCAAAGGCCTCGGGACGACGAGCGACATTACCGGCGGTGGTCTCGCGGTAGTGAGTGTACTCGTTATACTGGTTATTCTCACAGACATAGAGGATCGGAAGCTTCCACAGCGACGCCATGTTCATCACCTCATATAACAACCCCTGCCCCAAGGCCCCTTCCCCGAAGAAACAGACCGCAACCTGGCTGCTGGCGCGCATCCTGGCCGACATGGCCGCGCCCGTGGCGATGCCGGCGCTGCCCCCGACGATGGCATTGGCGCCGAGGTTGCCCGTCTCCTGGTCGGCGATGTGCATCGAGCCCCCCTTGCCGCGGCAGTAGCCGGGCTCCTTGCCCAGAAGCTCGGCGAACATGCGGTCCACGGAGGCGCCTTTGGCCAGGCAGTGGCCGTGGCCCCGGTGGGTGCTGGTGATGTAGTCGTCGCGCCGGAGCGCCTCGCAGACGCCCACGGCGATGGCCTCCTCGCCGATGTAGAGATGGGCTAGCCCCGGCATCTTCGCGCTCAGGTAAAGCTGGTTTACCTGCTCTTCGAAGAGCCGGATCTTCGTCATCTGGCGGTAGAAGCGGAGCAGCAGCTCCGATCGTAGCTTCACCGGCTGTCCTTTAGATGCTGCTTTGGCTTTCGGTTGCGCCATCAAACTGTTCAAAACGTTTAAAAGGTTCAAGCCGTTCAACGTTGAACATTTTGAACGACTTAATCGATTTGAACCTCAGTCTGTAACTCAAAACTATTTTTTTACTCCTGCCATTCTCGCCAACGCTTCAAAGAGCGCGGCAAAATCTTTTTTCTCTAGCCCCATGCCCCTGGCAGCCGTGAGCATCTCGTTTGT